>JAFMKE010000203.1 GCA_017853115.1 Verrucomicrobiota bacterium | reverse complement strand
TGGAAAACAAAGATTTATCATTAACTCATGCTATGATTCCATTGGGGTCTTGCACGATGAAGTTGAACGCGGCCGTAGAACTTGAGCCGCTATCATGGCCTAGTTTCGCCAATATACATCCTTTCGTGCCTAATGATCAAGCAGCTGGATATATGCATGTAATTAAAGAGCTGGAAGAGCAGTTAAACGAAGTTACTGGTTTTCAGGCTACTTCCCTTCAACCCAATAGTGGTGCTCAGGGTGAGTTTGCTGGGCTTATGGTTATCCAAGCTTATCACCATGCTCGGGGTGATTTCCATAGAAATATTGTTTTAATTCCATCGTCGGCTCATGGAACTAATCCAGCTTCAGCGGTTATGGCTGGATGTGAAGTGGTTGTCGTAAAATGTGATGACTACGGCAATATTGACAAAAATGATTTGTTTGAAAAAGCGAAGATTCATTCGAACAACTTATCATCTTTAATGATTACCTATCCAAGCACACACGGTGTTTTTGAGCACCACATCAAGGAAGTTATTCAAATTATTCATGATTTTGGTGGTATGGTGTATATGGACGGAGCGAATATGAATGCTCAAGTGGGCTTAACAAGCCCGGATGAAATTGGCGCAGATGTATGTCACCTGAACTTACATAAAACTTTTGCCATCCCTCATGGTGGCGGAGGTCCGGGAATGGGCCCGATTTGCGTAAATGAAAAACTTGCACCTTTTCTTCCTAAGAATGCTCAAGTCGCTACAGGAGGAAATATGGGAATTACGGGAATTTCAGCAGCTCCATGGGGAAGCGCCTCTATCCTATTGATATCCTATGCCTACATCAAAATGTTAGGAGCAGAAGGCCTAACTCAGTCAACGGCCTATGCCATTTTGAATGCAAACTACATTAAATCCCGATTAGAAAAGTACTATGATGTCTTGTACACAGGTAAGGAGCATGGAAAAGTTGCCCATGAATTAATCCTCGATTTCCGATCATTTAAACACAGTTTGAAGATTGAAGTGGAAGATATTGCCAAGCGATTAATTGATTACGGTTTTCATGCACCGACAGTTTCTTTTCCTGTAGCAGGGACATTGATGATTGAACCTACGGAAAGCGAATCCATTGAAGAACTTGATCGATTCTGTGAGGCCATGATTGCCATCAAAGGAGAAATTGAAAAAATTGCAAGTGGTGAGTTTGATGCAGAAGATAATCCATTGAAAAATGCGCCGCACACTATGGAAGAGGTTTGCAGTGACTTATGGGAACATAATTATTCAAGAGAAATAGCTGCGTTTCCCTATGCTTATAGCAGAACGAACAAGTTTTGGCCAACCGTAACCAGAGTGAATAACTCGCATGGTGACCGTAATTTGATTTGTACTTGCGCGCCTGTTTCCTCCTATGAAGATTAATTAGGTATGGGGATTTGGCAAAGGGAGATTAAGTTAAGTGCAAAACCTAGAGGCTATCACCTGATTGACCCAATTATTCAAAACGAACTTCCTAAACTTCCAGAAACGGGAGTCCTTCACGTTTTTATCAAACATACCTCGGCAGCGCTCACCATTAATGAAAATGCTGACCCTAGTGTTCGGGTAGATTTTGAAAACTCCTTGAATGATTTGGTGAAAGAAAATCAGGCATATTATACGCACACCTTTGAAGGTAGCGATGATATGCCCGCCCATATAAAAGCTTCCTTACTCGGTTCATCGGTCAGTATACCAATCACTCAAGGAAAACTTAACAAAGGAACTTGGCAAGGAATTTATCTTTGTGAGTTTCGCAATAATGCCTCCGCTCGTTCCATTGTACTTTCGGTATGGTCTTGATTCCCTCTCCAGATTGATTTGATTTATCACCTTTTTGTCATTCCTTTTTGACAAATCAGTGACACTATAAATCAAGTAAAAATTGCTTAGAATCGCTTATATGAAGACCTTTGTGAAACAAAAAACAAATATACATGAAACGATTTTTTACTATTCTATTTTTAAGTGCCTTAAGTCTGAGTTTTGCTCAAGAAGTGGAGGACAGTATTAGCATGCAGCCAGGATACACAAATGATGTTTTCTATAGTCTAGAAAATGGAGAGGTTAGTGCATACAGTGGTTCATCTTGGACGGTAGCTTTTTACAACAATGCTATGTCTGCAGCAATCATGATTAATGATGGCCGCGGTGTTGAGTTATTTAAAGTAACAGACGATATATCGCAGTTTGCCAATATTACCGATACCATTGGGCTAAGTTCTTGGACAAAGCTATACGGAACAGATACCACATGGAGAGATGGATCTGCATTTGAAGGTGAAACAACTGGAAGTCCTTTTAACTATGGATGGGGAGATTACGATTTGGCAACTAAGGTTGTTTCTGGTTCCCGAATTTTCATGATCAAAACGATTGAAGACACCTATTACAAGGTGTATGTAGTTAAAAAAGAAACAGGTATTGTTACTTATCGCTATGCTAGCTTAGACAACAGTTTCGATACAACTATGGTAATCAATGTGCCGGACTTCTTAAACAAGTCTTATGCCTACTTAAA
>JAFMKE010000202.1 GCA_017853115.1 Verrucomicrobiota bacterium | reverse complement strand
AAGACTTACAGCTAATTTCCATCCCAACAAACCCATTGGAACGTATGCGAGTCCTAAATCGACGAAAGTAAACCATAGGGGACTAGGAAGCATTTGAACCATCATGATTCCACCCGCTAAAAAGAAGCCCCCAACAATCATAGCAAGAAGCATTTTTCGACTAGCTGCTATGTAGGCAGCGATAAAAGCGCCAACGAAAGTTCCTATAGCATGAGCAAGAAAGGGCATAAGGAAGTGCTTGGGGGCAAATAATTGAATGTTCGCTTTTAAGCTCTCAATATCTTCGGGGTTAACACCTTCGGGAAGGGCAATTACACTGCCACTAATACTTACGATAGTCATGTTCGCAACCCCACCAATTACCACACCGGCAATCAAGGCAAGGGTGTTTCTTAAAATAGCTGGCATAAGGTATTGGTTTAATCAGTGGTAAAATTATGAAAATTCATTTTTATTTGAGCTGGTTCAAAATATCTATTGCCGCTTCGGGAATTTTTGTTCCTGGACCAAACACAAAGGAAACGCCCGCATTATAAAGGAATTGATAATCTTGTTGCGGGATCACCCCCCCGGCTACAACCATAATATCTTCTCGACCCAATTCTTTCAACTCTTTGATAACTTCAGGAACGAGGGTTTTGTGTCCGTTTGCCAAACTACTTACGCCAAGGATATGTACATCATTTTCTGCTGCCTGACGAGCTACTTCTTTAGGTGTTTGGAATAACGGGCCAATATCTACATCAAAGCCCAAGTCTGCAAAGCCAGTGGCTATGACTTTTGCTCCTCGATCATGGCCATCTTGCCCCATTTTAGCAACTAAAATACGCGGCCTACGTCCATCGTTGGCTGCAAATTCGTCGGCTAGTTTACGAGCCTCTTGGAAGGATTCGTTGTTTTTCATCTCACTCGAATATACGCCAGAAATACTATTGATAACAGCCTTGTATCTTCCAAAGGAATTTTCAAGGGCTAAGGAAATTTCGCCTAAAGTGGCTCTTTTTTCAGCTGCCTCAACGGCCAATTCCAACAAATTAGCATTGCCTGTGTTAGCCGCATTTTCCAAACGCCCCAATACATCATTTACAACGTCTTGATTACGACTAGCTCGTAGCTGATTCAAGCGGTCTATTTGTCCATTGCGCACCTTCTCATTGTCGATTTCAAGAATTTCAAAATCTTGTTGGTCGTCTGTCAAGTAATTGTTTACCCCAACAATCACGTCTTCCCCGCTATCAATTCGAGCTTGCTTTTTTGCCGCAGCTTCCTCAATTCGCATTTTGGGTAAACCACTTTCGATGGCCTTACTCATGCCACCAAGTTGTTCAACTTCTTGAATCAACTTCCAGGCATCTTCAATTAAGCCACTAGTTAATTCCTCCACATAATCTGAACCTCCCCAAGGGTCGATGGCTTTGGTTATGTGGGTTTCCTCTTGAATATATTTTTGTGTATTTCTTGCAATACGTGCCGAGAAATCAGTCGGTAATGCAATAGCCTCGTCAAAAGAGTTCGTATGCAGTGATTGTGTTCCACCAAATACAGCACTTAATGCTTCAATGGTCGTCCGAGCAACATTGTTATAAGCATCTTGTTCGGTTAAACTGTAGCCCGATGTTTGACAATGCGTGCGCAAAGCCATCGATTTGGGGTTTTGAGGATTAAATTCCTTTACAATTTTAGCCCACAATACCCGAGCTGCACGCATCTTCGCAATTTCTTTAAAATGCTCCATGCCTATAGCCCAAAAGAAAGATAAGCGAGGGGCAAAATCATCAATATCTAATCCAGCCGCTATGCCTGTTCGGATGTATTCCAAGCCGTCAGCCAAAGTATATGCCAGTTCAATTTCAGGCGTAGCTCCCGCTTCTTGCATGTGATATCCACTGATAGAAATGGAATTGAATTTAGGCATGTATTGGGCGGTAAATTTGAATATATCGCCGATGATATGCATACTGTGTTTAGGCGGATAGATATAAGTATTCCTAACCATAAACTCCTTTAGAATATCATTTTGAATGGTTCCCGAAAGTTGTTCGAGTGAAACGCCCTGCTCTTTCGCTGCCGCAATGTAAAACGCCATAATAGGAAGCACCGCTCCGTTCATTGTCATGGATACAGACATCTTATCCAAGGGAATGCCATCGAAGAGCATCTTCATATCTTCAATGGAGTCTATGGCAACTCCCGCCATGCCCACATCGCCCAGCACCCTGGGATGGTCGCTATCGTAACCCCGATGGGTTGCTAGATCAAAAGCCACGGATAAGCCTTTTTGTCCAGCGGCTAAATTTCTTCTGTAAAACGCATTACTTTCTTCTGCTGTTGAAAAACCGGCATACTGTCGAATGGTCCATGGGCGAACAGCATACATCGTGCTGTATGGCCCCCTTAGATAAGGTGGAAGACCCGCCGTGTAATTATTCAAGCTTTTACTCATCTTTCAAAGATAAACTTTTGCCTAGTTTTCTTTTTTCATACGATTATAAACAAAATCCATTTCTTTTTTCAAGTCGTCAAGCTTTTTCATAATAGCATGAAG
>JAFMKE010000201.1 GCA_017853115.1 Verrucomicrobiota bacterium | reverse complement strand
TATCCAGGGAAATAGTAATCTTGAAAGCGCCACACTTAAGGTTCTGTTCGTTGAACAAAAACCGAGAAGTGAGCTGATTTTGGGTTTTAATAAGGCCTTACCGGAAGGAGCTATTTTTGAGTTGTATACCAATAAGGAAAAGCGAATAAAAAAGGAGCATGTTGCAGGACAAGAAAAAATTAGCATTGCGGATTTGCGTGCCGGCAATTACACCATACGAATATATCAAGATCTGAATGGAAATAATATCTGGGATACTGGAGATATATTGATGCAAGAAGCACCAGAACCTACTTTAATTTATAAGGAAGGGGTAGAGATTAAAGAAAATTGGGACAAGGAACTGCAACTTAATTTTTGAATGATAAAACCAGGTCTTTTTGCCTTGTCAACTCAGCTATTTGTTTCTTGATTTGCTCATCACTAATCAATAGTTTTTCTTGAAGTAAGTGAGCAGCTTCTTCTTTGTAAATGAGCATGTTCGGTAAATCGAAATACATTTTTCCGCTTCGTCGAACATAAAAATCTTCTAAGGACACAACTAACTCATAATCAATGCAATAGCTTAATTCTGCTAGCTGAGCTGCACATTCGCGATCTTTCATTCTAGTGCATAAACTTAAGTATTCGTCAATGATTTTACTGGTTTCTGTACCGTAGCGATACACCCACTCTTTGATTTGTTCAATTGACAATCCATTTTCTTTATTTCCACTTGTTAATTGGATGATATATTCGCTTACTTCGTCATTGTGGGCAAAATTGGCTCCAAAGACAGGAGTTGTTGCTGTTTTACAAGGTTCTGCTTTAGCTCCAATTGTATTGATGACTTTGTCTACGATTCGTTCAGCCATTTTGCGATAGCCCGTCAATTTTCCCCCGGCAATAGAAATCAAACCACTTTCTGAAACAAAAATTTCATCTTTTCGAGACAATTCGCTCGGCGACTTTCCATCTTCGTGAATTAAAGGGCGTAAGCCCGCCCAGCTCGATTCCACGTGACTCATATTTAAATCAACCTTAGAAAACATACTGTTTGTTGCCTTTATCAGGTATTTAACATCTTCCTTGGTAACGGTTGGCTCATCAATATTATCATTATACACTGTGTCGGTTGTTCCAATGTAGGTTTTACCCTGTCTTGGAATGGCAAAAATCATACGACCATCTTTCACATCGAAATAAATGGCCTGCTTGAGTGGTAATTTTGAAAAAGGGACGACAATGTGTACCCCTTTGGTTAGTTGTAATCGCTTACCCTTGAGAGAATTGTCTTTTTTCCGTAGCAGGTCTACCCACGGTCCAGCTGCATTTACTATACTTTTTGCTCGAATAGTATAAACCTTATCATGCAACAGGTCTTTGATTTCTGCCCCTGCCAATAAGGCATTTTCATAAACAGGCTTGCTAAATTCTGCATAGTTTATACAAAATGCGCCATGCTCAACAGCTTTTTTGATGTTTTCAATAGTTAAGCGGGCATCATCTGTTCGATACTCATAATACAAACCGCCACCCAATAATTTACTGGAATCGAGTAAAGGCTCTGTTTTTTTCGTGCTTTCTTTGTCGAGCATTTTTCTTCGCTCTTTATTTTTAACACCTGCGAGGAAATCGTAAACCCATAATGCGGCTGAAGTAGAAAACTTACCGAGAGATCCATTCTTTTGGATGGGTAATAGCATTTTTTCTGCTAAAACTAAGTTGCGGGCATTGCGGTGCACAATAGCACGTTCCTGACCAACCTCTTTAACTAGTTGAAATTCGAGTTGTTTTAAATAACGAAGGCCGCCATGGATAAGCTTGGTCGAACGACTGCTCGTTCCCCAGGCGAAATCATGTTTTTCTACCAGAGCTACACGTAAGCCACGGAGTGTAGCATCCAATGCTATACCCGCACCCGTGATACCACCGCCAACAATTAGCAGGTCAAATTCTTCATGTGAATTGCTAAGAAAGCGATCGCGGTCTTTGGAAGAAAAACTAAAGCTCTTATCCATGTTTTTTAGAAAGTACAAAGATGATGAATGATATTGCGTAAAACAAGTACCCGGTAATCTATCCGTTTATTTGTTGCCAAAAAGTTTAACTTTAGCTCACGAAAAATTAAAGTGATGAAAAAAATAGTAACGATCGTATTTGTTGGTATGTGTTTTGGGCTTTTTGCTCAGATTCAACACGGTGGAACACCAAAAAGTATCATCTATAATTTAAGCCAGAATATTACAAGCTTCGCAACCGCTGAAACAAATGTGGAAGGGTTACGAGCAGAAGATGAAACGCTAGACGCAATTAAAGATATGCCTTGGCGATATGGCTATATTCATTATGTAGATGTGTCGATTCAAGAAGGTAAACTAACAGAGTTGCCAAATGGAGATCGGGTATGGCAGATTGAAATAATTTCTTCAGGTGCTCAAACCATTAATTTCACTTTTGATAAATTTCGTTTAGTTCCAGGCGCCGAACTTTATGTATATACAGCAGGATACGAGCGGGTAATTGGCGCTTTTACACACGAGAACAATAAGGACCATGGCTTTCTTAC
>JAFMKE010000200.1 GCA_017853115.1 Verrucomicrobiota bacterium | reverse complement strand
TTATTCAATAAGAAAAACGCTTTCATGACCTGCATAAGCGTTAGGGTAAGGATGCTGGGGATAGCTAAAAATCGCCAGATTGCTTTCATGATTACCATTCAATTTTTTCCTTATTTAGGAAGGCATTGATTCCTTTTTTGCAGTCCTCATTTTCTCTGCCGCGTGCATTCATTTCTGCTGCAAAATCAAATGCATCAGTCAAGTCCATCTCTTGCACACGATTCATCATTTCCTTGGTGTTTGCAATCGATTGCGAAGAACTATTTTTCACTAAATTCATAGCAAATGCGTGTACTTGATTTTCCAGATTTCCCATCCTTACAACCGAAGTGATCAATCCCATATCTAAAGCCTCTTGGGCTTCGATAAGTTTGCCTGTAAGTAATAGCTCTTTCGCTTTTCCTTCTCCAATTTTGCGAAGCAAAAAAACCATAACAATCGCGGGAATGAATCCGATTTTAACTTCCGTATATCCAAACAATGCTTCGGGTGTGGCATAGGTGAAATCACAAACGGTTGCTAATCCAGCTCCACCAGCAATCGCATGTCCTTGGACCATAGCAATTGTCACTTTGGGAAAGGTATAGATGGTTTGATACAGTTCTTTTAGATTGATGGAATCTGCTAAATTTTCTTCGTAGGTGTTTTTTTGCAAGCCTTGTAAATAGGCGAGGTCTGCTCCGGCACTAAAAACTTTACCTCTACCTCCTAGAATTACAGCTTTTACTTGATCATCCTTTAGCGCTTGATTAAAGGCTGATTTGAGTTCATTAACTAACTGTTCATTAAAAGCGTTGCGCTTATCTGGTCTGTTTAAATAGATATAAGCTGCACTTTCTTTGACCAAATACTGTATTAATTTATAATCCATAGCTCAATTAATTTGTTGAATGAACGCACCTTCATCCGCAATAAAAAAACATGATTTACATCTTTTTTCGCAGATACGCTTCCATTCCTTGTAAAGATAAGGATTATTCGTTCCATCAAATACGTAGGTTTCTGCTTTTAGTTGATTAAATAAATTATTGAGTTCTAATTTGTTGAATTTGGCAAGTATAAGGAGGTTAAGTTCCTTTAAGCACATGTTTTCGGGGATTTTATCTTGAATAAGTGCACAAGAGAATTCACCTTTAGTGAAAGTTATCGTATTCTCCTTAATGGGATAAAAAGCTTGATTGACTATCCCGTGGTGTGCTGAGGCCTGAGTTATACTTTGACGAAGATAGGCGGGAATGGAATCTGAATAAAACACTTTACCGTTTAATCCTTCCCGGAAGCTAAGGCTAGTAATTGTTTTATCGTAGTACACGATGAGTTCATTTTCATAGGATGATTTTATGGTCTCATACAAAGTAACTAAGTTGAGTAAAGCAAAATTTAATAGTATGAGGTAGATGATTAATTTCTTTCTAAAGCTAATAGCTGCCATGCTTAAAAGAATAATACTATAGAGCATGACCAACTCAAGCAGGCTAATGTTCCAGCCTTGACTGAGCGCGAAGGGTAACTCAGCAATCCAATCTAAGCATACAATTAACCCTTTAAGCACAATGGATAAGCCCTTGGCAAAAATTGATTGCATATAGGGAAAATAAGCCATGGCTATCGTTGCAATTCCAAGGTAGACAATTAGCGTTGCCAGTGGAATGGCGATAAAATTGCTTAGTAGAAAGTAGTTGGGGAATTGATTAAAGTAAAACAAGGTGAGCGGAAATGTACCAATTTGAGCCGCTATAGAAACCGCACTGAGTTGCCAAAACTTGTCAATTAGCCAGTTCGAAGGAATATAAAGTAGGTATATTTTTTTATAGAAGTACAGGATACTCAACAACGCAGCGTAAGACAGTTGAAAGCCCACATTCAGAATAATCAAAGGATTCCATAGCGTAAGTAGGCAAGCAGATGCCGCAAGTATATTGTAAATATTGATGTTTCTCTTACTTGCGATTCCAATACGTAACAAAGAAAACATGAGCGCTGCGCGCAGAACGGATGGGCTTGCTCCAGTGAGTAAGGCGTAAGATAAAATACCTAATATCATTAAGATACTTTTCGTTAGGCTTTTATTAGGTAAAAAGAATAAGAACTGACTGATGAGTAGGTAAATAATCCCCACATGAAGTCCACTAACCGCAAGTACATGCATGGCTCCACTTTTTTGAAAATTTGCACGAAGTTCGGGCGTAATAGTGCCTTTGTGACCAATCAATAAGGCTTGAGCAATGGCGAGTTGTTCTAAGTCGGGAATGCATTGACTTAACTGCGTGAGTATAGCTTGTCGACTAAACCCAAGTGCTTGCTTGCAGGTATTGACTAAGTTAATGTTAGCTGGTAAATGAATAATCGTATCCAGATATGCACTACCACTTATTCCTTGATTGAATAGGTATTGTGCGTAATCGAAACTATGGGGGTTTTTACTGCCTGGAACAGCTTGAATGGTGAAATTTGAAGCAATTTTATCGCCTATTTGAATGCTTTCACAAACGGCACTTTTCTTGATGTAGAGCATCACTTCTCTGCAAGTTTTCGTTTCTTCAGAACAGA
>JAFMKE010000063.1 GCA_017853115.1 Verrucomicrobiota bacterium | reverse complement strand
ACTAAACATAAGATTGCTTCGTTCCTCCTGCCTGCCGGCAGGCACGGCGCAATAACCGAAGTATGTGTTACTTTCGTATTCCGTGTCGATCCAGCTTGAAATATTATATGCCGATGAATACATGATCGCGATAAACAAACCCAACGGCATGGCGGTGCATCAGTCACGCATGCATCCAGCAGATGAAATATTCGCTCTACAAACGCTGCGAGATCAAATTGGTCAACGAGTATATCCTGCTCATCGTTTAGATAAAAAAACCAGTGGAGTTTTACTTTTTGGATTAAGTAAAGAAATGGATAGCGCGCTACAAACTTTGTTTGGGGCTCAGGAGGTAAGAAAAACTTACCACGCGATTGTTCGGGGGTATTTAGCCGAAGAAAAAGGACAAATAGACTATGCTTTAACCAACGACCGAGGGCAAACGCAAGAAGCTATTACCGATTATAGAGTTTTGAAGCAGTTTGAAATTCCGCATGCGATTGGCAAACACACCACTTCTCGCTATAGTCTGCTTGAGTTAAAACCGCAAACTGGACGCTTTCATCAATTGCGCAAGCATTTGGCACACATCCATCACCCAATTATAGGTGATCGACCGCATGGTTGTAACAAACAGAATCGATATTGGAAACATGAATTCGAGCACGACACCATGTTGTTGCACGCGAAAACCTTAAGTTTTGCGCATCCTGTTGGTAAAGAAAATATTGAAATTACAGCACCATATTCTGCAGCGTTCGAACGAGGATTAGCTATCCTCAAATTATAAATCCAAGGGGAGATTAACTAAAAAATTGCAATACCAAAATGCTTTTGTTTCCTGTCGATATTCCACTTAATTTTGACTGCATAAAATCGAAGCATGATAAATCTGGCAATGGCCCAGCTTCACGGAGTAAGCATCCATGAAATTGGTGTAAAGAATGAAAATGAGGGTATTAAAATTTCCGACAATGGAATAGATATCACTGACGAAACCCTAAAAGACCTTCTTTTCACCTACTTCTTTAAAAGCTTTAAGGAGCCTGAATTTTATGGCTTTACTTTCAGTAATGATGACGTGACGCTCAATCCAATGTTCAACTTTGCGAAAGCTATTTTTCGCGATCCCGGTTTATTACACAACCAATCCGTTTTTATCGCCAAACATCTGTATGAACAAAGCAGTCACCCGAACATCAAAGCTGGCGACCTGATGGTAGCCTACATATCCGATTTAGTAATTGAAGACCAAACTGTTGATGCCATCGGTATTTTCAAATCAGAATCTAAAGATGCCTTTCTAAAAATACAACATGATGCGAAACAGATTCATCTGGATTACGAGAAGGGTGTAAATGTAGATAAGCTAGATAAAGGTTGTTTAATTCTAAATGCAGAAGAAAGTGATGGCTACCAAGTATGTATTATTGATAAAGGGAATAAAAATAATGAAGCGCAATTCTGGAAAGACGACTTCCTAAATCTTAAACCAAAAAACGATGATTACCACAATACAAAGAATGTCATAGACCTTACCAAAGCATTTATTAAAGATCGATTGATTCCGGAATTTGAGCTAGAGAAATTCGAACAAGCTGGTATCCTAAACCGGAGCAAGGAATATTTCAAACGGGTAGAACGCTTTGAGGATGAGGACTATGAGGAAAGAATTTTCTTCAGCAACAAAGAGATTATAGACGATTTTAAAGAGTACAAACAAGAGTACATAGAAAATACGCAAAAACCCTTAGACAATACCTTTTTTGTTTCGCCTGAAGCCTATAAAAAGAATGCCCGCTACTTGCGAAGTGTAATAAAACTGGATAAAAACTTCCATATTTATGTTCATGGAAACCACGACCTCATTGAGAAAAATTCAGATGAGAAGGGGAAATTTTATAAGATTTATTACGAGGAAGAATCTTGATTATTGAGCATTATGTCATTTTAACATAAGTTTTTCCTGCCTTCGGCAGATAAACTCCTCACGTCGAAATGACACTATAGTTGGGTTGCAATACCTCGGCATCTTTACGAGAACGAGCAAGGAGAATTGACAATTCTTAATTCTTAATTTTTAATTTCTCTTCCAGCTTTTGAAGCTTCTTATCCGCTCTTTCAAGCTCTTTTTCTATGTACTTCGAATATGCCTTATTAATCGGCTTACCCGTTGCATTAGCTTGTCTTTTTCAAGATACTTTCGATATTTCAACAAGCCATATTGCTCAAACTCAGGGAACTTCGTTAGTACTTTTCTTTCTGATTTTGCAAGTTCTCTTTTGTAGCCAATTAATTTTAATTTTTCAATCAGAGAATAATTGAATCAGAGTATGAGAAAATAGTCGACATCATTCAATCATTCATAACTCAATTATTCAAAATTCAGTCATTCGCCATACAAAACTACAAATGTATCACCTCATCATAAGCGGCAGCGGTTGCTTCCATTACTGCTTCGCTCATTGTCGGGTGAGGATGAACCGTCTTCAAGATTTCATGTCCAGTAGTTTCTAATTTACGTGCAGCTACTACTTCAGCGATCATTTCAGTAACATTAGCACCTACCATATGCGCGCCCAACCATTCTCCATATTTTGCGTCATATATAACTTTAACAAAACCTTCTTTCGCTCCCGCAGCACTTGCTTTACCCGAAGCCGAGAATGGGAATTTACCCACTTTAATTTCGTAACCAGCTTCTCTCGCCGCATCTTCAGTGTAACCAACAGATGCCACTTCAGGCACGCAATAGGTACACGATGGAATATTGTTGTAATCCATCGCTTCAACATGATGTCCTGCGATTTTCTCTACGCATAAAATTCCTTCAGCAGAAGCTACGTGAGCCAATGCAGGCCCAGGCACAATATCTCCAATGGCATAATAACCATCCACGTTGGTGCGGTAGTACTCATCAACTTGCACCAAGCCCTTATCTAGGTGTATACCAACTGCTTCTAATCCGATATTATCTGTATTCGGCGTAACTCCAACAGCTGATAAGACTATATCACAAGTTATGGTGCTCTCTGCACCTGTTTTATTATTTTTCACCTTCACCTCACAAAGTCCACTGCTCGTATCCACCGATTGTACGGCTGACCCGGTCATGAGATTAATCCCTTTCTTCTTCATGATTTTGCCTAACTCCTTAGACACATCCTTATCCTCTCTCGGTACAATAGCATCCAAGTATTCTACAATGGTTACTTCAGTTCCTAGAGAGTTATAGAAATAGGCGAACTCGACACCGATAGCACCAGAACCTACAACCACCATTTTATTCGGTTGTTCTTTCAAACTCATTGCTTCGCGATAGCCAATAATTTTTTCACCATCCTGCTCTAAACCTTTCATCGATCGGCTGCGTCCTCCAGTTGCTATAATAATATGCTTCGCACTGTAGTCTTTTTCTTCTCCCTTATCATTTTTAACTGATACTTTTTTGCCAGGTTTCAACATACCATATCCCATGATTACATCAATCTTGTTTTTCTTCATTAAGAATTGAACACCTTTACTCATACCTTCTGCTACCCCTCGGCTGCGTCCAATCATTTCACCGAAATTGGCACTGGCATTATCTACTTGTATTCCATAATCTTGGGCATGACTGATATACTCAAAAACCTGTGCGCTTTTCAAAAGGGCTTTGGTAGGAATACAGCCCCAGTTGAGGCATACACCACCCAGAGACTCTTTTTCAATAACAGCCGTCTTCATACCTAACTGTGATGCGCGAATAGCAGTTACATAACCACCAGGTCCACTCCCTAAAACAATAACATCATAATCCATACTTCGTATCTTTTGATTTATCCGACAAAGATAACAAAATACGCAGGCATACGTTCACTAAGCACTCGAAAAAAGAAATGGGAATGTCTCTGTAGCTACGCTAATAAAGTACTTAAACTTTCTCCACTAATTACGATAACTCCTGATCGTGGGATAGAATCTCCGCCCTCGGGCCAATGACTGGTTAATGCATCACGACTCTGTGAAGACTCACCGGGATGTTGAACACTTAAAAACAAGTATTTCCCTGAGGGATGAAAAAATGGTCCAGTAAATTCGGATTCATTCGGAGCTGTGGCTACACGAATCAATTCACCAGCGCGCTCACCGCTTCGAGGAACCAAGAACAAGCTGTTGCACGGCATAAACTCATAACCTTCAGAACCTAAGGTATATCCTCCAACATCGGTGGTAAACCACAAATTGCCTTTCGGATCAAAGGCTAGATTGTCCGGACTGGAGAAACCGGCTTCTTTACTTCCTGCTAAAAAAGTTTCCGACTTAAAAGTCAAGCCGGTTTTATCATCACTATTCTCTGTAAGTTTTAGGATAGAACCGTGTAAATCTCCTTTAGGCTTATTATTCGTTAAACTAATAAAAACACTACCAGTTACCGGATCAATTTCTATATCCTCTGGCCGATTCAACTGCGACCCTCCTACTAAATAGGCCGCTTCACGCATACGAACCAAAACTTCTGTTTGATTTTTGAAATTTTCTTGCAAAACGGCTTGTTCGTCATACTTTAAACTAATCCACTCCCCTTTTTCGACATTCGCAACATAAAGGGTGCCGTTCTTCAAATCTCCCGGAGCATCTGAAACAAACTTGTATAGGCAACGATCATTCCCATCATCACCCGAATACACTACTACGCGACCATCAGGCAACTCATGTACCGTAGCACATTCATGGGCACATCGACCGAGGGCAACCAATTTATGCGCTTCACCGGTAAGGGGATTAACTTCTACAACCCAGCCATAATGTTCAGGTGAATAGTCGTAGTAAGCTTCCCAACCATAATCGCCAGGTAAACGATTGGCAACCTCGCCATCTTCACCATAAATGTATTCACCGTAAAACTGATCCGTATTTTCTTCACAAGATAAAATCGTTCCCCACGGGGTAACACCTCCTGCACACCCAGCCATTGTTCCTATCGCTTCATTTTCACCATCAATAGCCTCATCCCAATGAAATGGAATAGACGTCTTGGCTGTTAATCTTCGGTTATATTTACTGGACATAACAATCTCCCAACGATCACCTTCGACTAACTGTACGTGCACTAGGCTTCCTCCAACCGCATATTGCTCCTTATCTACTTGTTCTTTCGTTTTCTCTCCGACCGGAGCATAGGTGCCCATTAAAATAGGATCTAAATACTCGTGATTACTCCATAAAACACCCTCAGTGGCTTCTTCATTTAGCGGAATGAAAGCCAAATAATCGTTATGCGTTCCAAAATAATCGGATTCACTAATAGAATCTTCAAATTTGATTAGTAATTGCTGCGAGAATCCATCTGCCAATCGAACGGTATCTTCTTTAATGGCGCTAATACTTTGGAAAACAACATTAGCTGCATATGGCGTAGCTTCTACAGCACTTTCAGACACAGACACTTCTCCCTTACAGGCTTTCAATACAGGAGCAAAAGCTACACTAGCCACACCAATCACACTACCTTTTCCTAAAAACTCTAAAAAACTTCTCCTTGAATACTTCATATCCTTCATGCAATTTCTTCCTCTAAGTTAAGGTTTTATGCAGGTAACTTGAAGCCTTGAAATGTTAAGAAATTATGAATGTACCTATTCCTTGTTGTTCGGAATAATTTGACGAACAGTTCCCAAAGGGATTCTTAACCATAAACGTTCGTGCAAGTAAAAGAAAATGAATTTACTAACGGACTCAGCCAAAGCAATACCTAGAGCAGCCCCAGCAAAAGAATCCAAGACCTTACCAGCTATAATAAAGGTTGTTACAGTAGCGACAATTCGCCAAGTGAGCGTTTTATAAAAGGTTTCCTTTGGCGTAAAAACACCGTCTTTCCATCCAATTTGCCAGGCCCTTTCATGAAAATAATATATAGCTATTTTGATAACAAACTCAAATCCAGCTATGGTCAGTCCTGCTTCAAAATGTGGTTTGCCATCTAGAATCCAAGTTACAAGCAAAGCCATAACCATCGTATCTATAAAGGCTATTACCCGCCAGGTAAACCCCTTAATCACACTTCGCAGGTGAGACTCTTTTTGATATGTTTTTTGTTCGTTTGCCATAAAAAGCATTTACATAAAAAAAGCCTCAACCCTTTCGGGCGGAGGCTTTGGCGGAGAAAGAGGGATTCGAACCCCCGGTACCTCGCGGTACAACGGTTTTCAAGACCGCCGCATTCGACCACTCTGCCATTTCTCCGCTGCAAAAGTAACAAGGTTTTTGATTTTACAATGTCTTTTGTTAAAATATTTTTAACTCAAGTGAGCCAAAAACAACTTGACAGGTTTTCGAACCGATCAGGTTGTTTTTTAAAGAAAAAAAAAGCCCGCTCAAGCAAGCTCTCCGTCATCCTCGTTTTGCAGTATAGCTTTTTGGTAGTAGATTGCCGCATTTAGCTCAAATCCTATCAACAATACAAAAGCATTGACATAAAGCCATCCAAGAAAAAGGATGATAGATCCAAAAACACCATAAACCGTATTATATCGTTCAAAGCCACTAATGTAGTTTGAGAATATAATTGATGCGACTATTGAGCCTATTGTAGCCAATGTGGATCCTGGCGTAATGAAACTCCACTTCTTTTTAGCTGCCGGACCATAGCGATAAATCGTAGAAATAGAAAGAAAGAATAATACTAAAATAATAAAGTACCGAAGGGAGTTTAATAATAAATTGACCCAAAAACTTTTAACCTCGACATAATTCAAGAAGTGATTAATCAGCCCTTCTCCAGCAATTAAAATAACAATAGAGGCTACAAACATGAAAAACAACAAAACAGTCAATTTCAAGGCCACCCATCGCAAGGTGAAAAAATTGCGATCTGTGTAAATAGAATAGGTTTTATTAAACGATAGAATCATAGATACCACACCTTGGGTGGAGAAATATAATGTCAAAATAGCACCAAAGGACAACAATCCTTCTCTCGGTTGATTCAGCAAGTCATCAACAGTAGTCAATATAAATGAGTTCACTACTTTATCTGGAAAAACCTCATTAATCAAGCTAAAAAAATGCGATTGCACTCCTTCCAAAGGAATGTATGGCAGTAAAGTGAGTAAGAAAATCATACCCGGGAAGAAGGCAATAAAAAAACTAAATGCAATCGATCTTGCCCGCGTAGGAATCAAATCCTTTTTAAGCTCTTCTGCGATGAAACGAATCACAGTAAAGACAGGAATTCCATCAAAGCCAGGCAAAGTGAACTTGCGAATATAGGACCATACTTTTTTAGCCTTTGGATGATTATCAAGCATTTGCTGTATACGGCCGCTTAAACTCATTGAAACCCTTTTAATTTATTCAATAAATCCTCTGGACAACTAACAACTTTTTCGGTTTTCACATTAACAAATACCAGTTCAACCTTTGCTTCAATAACCAAAGTGTTATCTTCTTTAAAAATCTTGGTATAAAAACAAATCTTGCGACTAATATTGCCAATTATGGTAGTTTCTAAGCGCAGTTCATCATCATATTTAGCTGGATTTCTGTAATTAATTTCAAGGTTTACCACAGGCAATTGAACACCCTGCTTTTCGAGTTCAGCATAGGTGATTCCAGTACTGCGAATAAGTTCTGTTCGGGCCACCTCCAAGTATTGGGCATAATTGCCATAATAAACAAAGCCCATTTGGTCAGTTTCTCCATACCGAACCCTAAGCTTATGAACAAATACTTTACTCATAGATGTGTAGTTTATTCAAAGCAGCCTGATAGAGTCGGGCAGCTTTTAAATGGTCGTTGTAGTTTGTTGAAAAGGTATGATAACCCGACAAATCCTCTTTCGCACAAAAATACAAGTAGTTATGCTTTTCAGCATGCAACACAGCATCGATAGTTGAAGTTTCGGGCAAGCAAATCGGACCGGGGGGCAAATCAGCGTAATAATAGGTGTTATAGGGATGATCATACTCCGTATGTACTGTCAATACTCGTTTGATACTCAAATCACCCAAAGCAAATTTAACCGTGGGGTCTGCTTGCAACTTCATACCCTTATCCAGGCGATTAAGGTATACTCCAGCAATCCTTGATCGTTCATCGGCATATTTATACTCTTTCTCCACTATTGATGCCAGAATAAACACTTCATTTGGTGTTAAACCCAATGCGTTGGCTTGCTCTTTGCGTGAAGCAGACCAAAAATTTTCATAAAATCCCACAAATTTCTCTAACAAGGCATCCAAACTAATATTCCAATACATTTCATAGGTGTTAGGAATAAACAAACAAAGAAATTCATCCTCCGTAAAGCCGAGATGTTCTAAACTACTCGTGTTTCCAAGCACCGACATTACCGCTATTGAATCCAATTCTAGCTGGCTGGCAATTTTTGCAGCTAAGTCGGTTTTAAAATTGACATTATTTATAACCATTTTAACCGGTGTTTGCATACCTCCGCGTAGCTGAACAATTAAGTCATAAATAGAAGTCCCTTGCTCAATAATATATCGTCCGCCATGCACATGGTTTGGCAAATTCATTTTCTCCGCAAGTGCTAAAAAAATAGTGGGCTGTTTGATCAAATGTTTATCTGCTAAAATTGGTATTAATTCCTCATAAGTCGAACCACTAGAAATAAACAACTCTGTATTCTCCTGTACACTTGGACCAAAGATGAAGTTATACATACGAAAAGCAAGAAAACCACCAATAAGAATAAAGACAAGAATGAGATATTTCAAATACTTCATGAGCAGCTAAAAGTTAGAAAATGAATCTATTTTGCACATCGGGGCTTGGTATCATACATTGCTCTTTTTTTCCAAACCATCGATATCGATTCTTTGCAATCAATCGGTAAACGGCATCACGGATAAATTTGGGAATTATTAATAAGGGATAGCATAAAAACCAGGGAAAACCCATTCTTTTCGCTACGTACAATGCCGCAGTCGACTCGGTATACATCGTGCCATTCTCAAACAAAATAAAAGAATCGTAGTCTTCAGTATTTAAATTATTTGCATTTAGAAACTTCTGACCATACTCACCTTGCAAAGAAGTAAAAGAGAAGTAAGCTTTTTTATCGTATCGAATGATTAACTGAACAGCAGAATTACACAGATTACATACTCCATCGAACAAAATAACAGCAGGATAATCCATGCTAATACTTTATCAATTTAGCGCGATATAGCTTATCCTTGGCTCGCATTTGCATCAAGTACATGCCGTCATTGAAGGTGCTGAGATCCAACTCCGTTGCATTACTTTCAGCTAGCACAAGCTTCCCTGACAAATCAAAAACTTGAACCTGATTGTTTAGCTGATCGTCATTCAACTTCAAACGAAATATACCAGAACTCGGATTAGGATAAATATTCAAATCAGCAAATGCATACACATCTCGAATGGAAGATGGAACATTAAAATCAAAATCAGGATCTAAAACTGCACGAATCATTGGAGATCCTGTTTCATTAATAGCTGAAGCTCTCCATGTACTATTCGTGTAGGTAAACATGTTCGCTCTACCCTTCGGGCTATTCATATCAAAACCTATTTGGAGATTTCGGGAATCGGTTTGTGACCACCCGATGTAGAAGTCATCGCTCACCAAAATTGGGGAGTCAAGTGCAAATGTGGCAAAACCATTCAGTTCATCAACATAAATTGGAGTTTTATTTTCAATTATACCAATTTGATTCTCAAAGGATAACGGCTGATCTATTTCAATGCTATCCCATACGTTAAAACTAAAAACCAGGTTACTCACATCTTGATCGATATTCGAAAAATGCACTTGTATAGCGGCAAGCGTATCAGGATGGGCTACACGAAATTTATATGCAAACTTTTTTACTTCATTCGGATTTCCACTAAGGCCATAGGCGCGTTCAGCTGAGCCATCGTCGTATGCCATAATTTTATCTAAGCATATTTGGCTCATGATGGTATCATTGCTAAAAATTAAATTTCTAGCCGTTGGGTATATTCCCATTCCCGCTTGAATACAAATACTGTCAGCCTCGAAATTGGGTTTTACAAACTCCGAGATAGGACTAAATACCTGGTTTTTAATTTCCGAAGTTGGGTTGAAATTTAATCCAGCCAGTTGGAAAATTGTATCCGCATCTAGCGAATCTGTTATTAAAACTTTGATAGGAAAAGCGCCGGCTGACACCCCATTTACCTGCCCATTATCTCGAATGGGAATCTCTATGTTTGCTGCAAATGAATCAGCACCAGCTTGAAATTGACTCCAAGGTAAGGTGGAATAATTCGCCAAGATATTGGGGAAATCATATAGAAAAGCAACATCGCGAATAACCGTATCCTGCTCCACTACTGAACGGTTTTTATCTAAACGAACATAATCAATATGCCAATGATCGTTATTGCCACTTATGCTGGCGATATTCCGAAAACGGAATTGAAAATCTTCATAGAAATATTTAGGTCCCGCAATCAAATTGGTATCACGCACTTGGACATAATATTGCTTGAACTCCTCGGTTGTTACCTCATCTATGCTCAGGCTCCATGCTTTCACCCAGCCGCGATCAAACTCATTTTTAAATTCAAGTATCAGAGAATCGGGGGAATTCGGTAAGTCGCCTCTACCCTTTGCTTGGACAAAGAAACTAAGATAAACCGCACTATCATTAGCTAAACCAGACATATCGATAGGTTTAGATGTTAGGTAGTCTGCTTGTCCAATAGGATTAACTACTTCTATATTGTAAGGTCTTCCAAACTCATTTAAACCATCCAAGGTAACAACACCAATCGTTGGCGGATTAATCGGAAATGTGGTGTTTTGGAAAGCATAATTATCTACCCAAAGTGAATTCGGATCTAAGGTGCCAAAATACAGTTCTGCATACTGAAAGGCAGTATCTGAGGCTAATGCTATGGAATCCAACTTAATTCCCGTTAAACTATCAAAACTATAAGAGTATGCCTGAGGCCAAAACGCAGCTGTTGAGCTTACTAGCGAAAAACATTCCGCTCCATCGTAGTATTGCACCGTAAGTGGCGCATTGGGGACTGAGTCAATTTGATCTGTTATCGTATCGAAGAAATAACTGTAGGTTTGAGAAGTATTAAAAAAGCCACTAGTCAAGTTGAAATCACCATTGAGCACGCAAGAGCCTGAAGCAAATAAAACCGTATCATTGATTTGTGTTGCAGCAAAATCGTATGGCTTTAAACTTGGAACAGAAAAATCATCAATAAATGGCAAACTGAGCGTGTCTGCGGACAGGATAAAATTGTTATAAATAATATTGATTTTGTCTTGCTTAGCAAAATGCTCCAAAGCCGCATTTCT
>JAFMKE010000062.1 GCA_017853115.1 Verrucomicrobiota bacterium | reverse complement strand
TGATGCAAATACGATTGAAGTGTATGTTTCTGGCTACGACAACGTTTACCCAACGCTCTACGTAGCTGGTGAGATAAACAATCTTAACGGTGTTTTAAAGAATATCGGTTCTTACATAGAGTTAACTGGAGATTTCACAAATACAACGGATGGGGTTAATTCGTTTTATGAATCCACAGGTGTAGAAAATTTTTCCGGAGCTTCAAATCAAAGAATAAGCGGGATCCTCTTAGGAGAAAACACAACTAACAATCTCTACAACCTTCAGATAGATAAATCTGTTGGCGCTCAATTGAGTTTGGCAGACACTGTTCACGTAAAAAATAGTATTCGCTTTATTAATAATGGAGGAATAATTCGTTCGGATACCATTTCTCACAACGATGATGGGGATTTGTATGCGAATGAAATTGTGTTACTAAATACTAGTCCTTCAAGTTTAATTTCTGCTGCAAGTTCTGCTAATGAAGGTAACAATTATATTGAAGGTAAATTGCGCTGGAAAGTTGATGGAGTGAATACATATATATTTCCTGTCGGTGTTGAGCCAGGAATTCTTAATGCCGGAACACAACCTATTTCACTTAACTTTACTCGCAATGCCTCAGTTCCCTATGATGTTTTAGTTTATTTAGAGGATGGTGCTTTACCTTTAAGTGTAAATATAGTATATGACGATATTGGGTCAGGTCCAAACGGTGCAGGCGTAAACAGTATTCTTGACTGTACTGGAGGAGCCGATGGTGCTTTAGATCAAATTGTTTTAGATAGAAATCAAAACCATCAGTGGGTTGTAGAGGCATCTCCAATCGATACAATAGAATATTCCATTACAGTATACCCTAGCGCATCTGCAGATGTTAATGCACTGGATGCAGGAACTTACGGCTGTGAATCAGTCGTTCTTCGATATCTAGCAAAAGATGGTATTGTGGGTGGTGATTTGTCTACCAATACGATAAGTGGTACTGTAGATTTCCCTTCTCAACCTGGATATGCTATGGACCCAACAGGTAACACTTTAACTAACCAGACCAGCTTTTCCACTTTTAGATTGCATTCTACAAATCCAAGCAGCTCAACTTTGCCAGTTGAATTTCTAGGTCTGTCTGCTATTGCCAATAATAATTGTATTCAACTCGACTGGTCCACAGCTTCTGAACTTAATAACTCGGGATTTGAAGTGTTTCGAAGTATTGATGGAATTTCATTCGAAAAGATAGCCTTTATAGACGGTCAAGGGAATAGTACAAATATTCAAACATATGATTATCTCGATTGTAACATTCAACGTGGCTTTCGTTATTATTATCAGCTTAAGCAACTCGACTTTAATGGTGAATTTAGTTATTCCGATATTGTCAGTGCCTCGCTTAAGGACTTTAATACGCAATGGAATGCTTGGATACATCCTAATCCAGCTACAGAAAATACCACACTTTTTGTTCATTCCAATCAAGGGGGCATGGCAGAACTGAAAATCTTTAACCATATTGGTAAGCTGATTTCGAAGGAAGATATTATACTTCAATCAAGTGATTCGGGGACTATTTTAAATTTAAATCTATTGACTCAAGGTGTATATTTTGTTTCACTGAAATTCAAAGAAAAAACTATTAATCAAAAACTGTTAATAAATTAAAATAAATTAATATGATAATTTTTCAAAAGTCATTTATCCCATTGTTAGGCATTCTTGTTTGGAGCTATTCTCTAAAGGCACAGAATGTAGGAATAGGTACAAACAGCCCTGATGCAAGTGCAAAATTAGATGTAGTTTCTACAGACAAAGGATTGTTGATTCCTAGAGTTGACCTTAACTCAAGTTCAGACGGGACAACTATCCCTTCGCCTGCGACAGGGTTAATCGTATGGAATACGGGTTCAGGCAGTTTAACATCAGCTGGCTTATATTACAATTCAGGTACTTCAGGAGCACCTAATTGGGTAAGAATTGTAGCTGCTGATGTAGATAAAGATTGGTTCGAGTCTGGAACTACCGAAAGTCCAAATGATATCAGTGATAATATTTATACTCAGGGAAATATAAGTGTCGGTGATAA
The DNA here is from genome assembly GCA_017853115.1 of Verrucomicrobiota bacterium. GTDB lineage: Bacteria > Bacteroidota > Bacteroidia > Chitinophagales > UBA8649 > JAFMKE01. The sequence continues at coordinate 9,367 of JAFMKE010000062.1, read as the reverse complement.
TAGCCCAGTGAATGCAGCAAATATAAAACTAGCAGGAACAGGTCTAGAAGAAGGAGGGGAGATTCAACTCGACGGGGGAGTTTTATACGCACCTAATGCATACGCTATAGATAATTACCAGGGCAGATTAAGAATATTAGAAACCACAAATGCCTCTGGTACTGATAATGTAGTTGGTACAAACGAATTTATTTCTTTTAAAAGAACAAGCGGAACAGCGCAAATGGGAATCGGACTTATCGGCGGAAATTCATGGCCCGCTGAGTCTAATTTGATTATTGGTGATAATGGAGGTGTTGAAGGTGGGCAAATACAGTTTTATAATGCTGATGGAGCTGGCACCTCTTGGTTCCTTGATGTAGAAACAAATGATTTCCGATTTATGACAGGAAATAACATTACAGGTAGTAGTAACGTTGCCAGTCGCATATCTAACAACGGAAACTTTACCACTTCAGGCAGTGTTCGCTCAAACACAGGACAATATTTGTTTGCCGACGGATGTTCCAATTCACTCGACTTACAATCAGACGGTAATGCTGTCATATATTATGGAAATGGAGGTTATGGTGGATGGGCATCTGGAACAAACTGTTCAGATATTCGATTAAAAGAAAACATTCAGGATTTGGAGTATGTTCTACCCATACTCAGAGAGCTTGATGTTATTCGTTATAATTATAAAGTAGAAACTGGATTACCAGCAGGTCCGCAGATTGGAGTAAATGCCCAACAACTAGCTAAGCATTACCCTGAAATGGTTTATTACAATGAAGAAAAAGATCAGTATATCGTATACTATGATAAAATAACTGCATTACTTCTTAAAGGAATGCAAGAGCAGCAAGATGTTATTGATAAACTGAATGTATACAATGAAAAAATATTAACTGATTTTAAAGAATTAAAAGAAGATATAGAAGAACTTAAAAAGCTAATAAAAAACTAACTTTTTAAAGGCTTGACTTTCTTTAAAATCACGAGGATCTAAACTATTGTTTTTTTAATTTAAAAAATAAAATCTATGAAAAAGATATTATTAGGATTCTTGGTGATAACAGCTTTTATGAGTTGTGAAAAAGAAGTTTTAGAACCTAGTTATAGCATAGAAGGAAAATGGTTATGGTCACCAAGTGAAAACAGAGTAGATGCCAACACCATGTATGAATTTAAAGATGGCAATGTATACAAGTCTTATTGCATAGTTTGTCCTGCAAATGATGATTATTGGAACTCTTTAGATAGTACGGATAGAATACCTGGTGTTGATACATATACATTAAGTGGAGATACTTTGGTATGGGATGGAATTTCTTTCGGCATTACATTTGAATGTGATGGTGGTGAATTACTTTTCACAAATGGCAATAAACTTTGGAGATTAAGTTCTAATTGTCAATAAAATATATTATTGCTTCGCTAAACCATACAAGCACTGAGGTTATTGCTCTACGGCCGATTCGCAAATGTTTCCATACAAATAATTATCTGTATTAGTCTATTACAAATTTTAATCTATCGAATTGCTAATTTAGACGTGCCTTTCAGCATGGTATGAGCTTCGCACCAGTGGGCCACTTTCGACAAAGGTGAAACCTTTGTTTAATCCAAGCATTTCATACTTTCTAAACATATCGGGGTGAATATAATCCTGCACGGCTAAATGTTTTTTGGTAGGTTGCAGGTATTGACCTATAGTCAGCACATCAACGCCTGCAGCTCGCAAATCATCCATCGCCTCCAGGACCTCTTCTTCAGTTTCTCCCAAACCGAGCATAATACCACTTTTAGTTCGCTTAATCCCACCATCCTTTAAACGCTTCAACACTTCTAGGCTCCGTTCGTATTTCGCCTGCATACGCACCTCTTTTGTCAAGCGTTTTACGGTTTCAATATTGTGAGAAACGACCTCAGGCTTAGCATCAATGACATATTGCAAATTCTCCCATTTACCTTGAAAATCAGGTATTAATGTTTCCATAGTTACACCCGGACAATGCTTGCGAATCATACGAATTGTAGCTGCCCAAACTTTTGCTCCACCATCTTTTAAATCATCGCGATCCACACTGGTAATGACTGCATGTTTCAAGCCCATAAGTTTTACAGATTCCGCAACGCGATAAGGCTCCATAACATCCACTGCTTCGGGTTTGCCTGTTTCTACATTGCAAAACTGACATGAACGCGTACAAACATTGCCTAAAATCATCAGTGTAGCGGTTCCTTCACCCCAACATTCCGCTTGGTTGGGACAATTCCCACTTTGACAAATAGTATGTAACTCGTGCTTCGTTACATTTTTTAGCACATCCGAAGACACTTTACCTGATGGCAATTTAACCTTCAACCATTCGGGTTTACGTATGCGATTTTCTGATTTAACTGTATCCATTGAAAACGTAAATATACTCTTCTTAACCAATTTATCTTAGTGAGAGTTCATGGTGTGAACATATTGTCTAAACCATGAAATTTGTTGAGGGGTATCTGGCATTTTTCTTCCCCTGCATGCACTCATGTAATCAAACAAGGTATTGAGATCAAAACCCTGCCTGTATAGCAATGCGGCAGTCAACAAACCACTTCGTCCTATACCACCAATACAGTGGATGCCGATATTTCCCCCTTTTAACAAATACCCATGTAGTTCCTTTACTAGCTCATTAAAACTATTATATTCCAGAGGAACACCATAATCTTGAACAGGGTAGTGGATGTAATCTATCGCGTTTTTCTCATAAAGATTTTGCTGTTTCGCACCATGAAATGCAAGCCACTCCTCATTACTTATCAAATTAACCACACATTGAATCGAGGCTTCCTGCAGATAATGAAGGGCATAATTTTCTACCTTATCTGCAAACGGTGCAGGAAAAACAAAAATTTGTCCTTCGAGTTTAGTCGGTATCTTAAAAATCTTGAATAGCTCCATCAATCGTATGTAAAATATGCCTTTGAGAATTTAACTTTCAACAGGCAAAAGGTTATTTTTGCACAAAATACAAAGCAAATGCCGACAGTAGAATTATTAATGCCCAAATTAGGTGAAAGTATCATCGAAGCTACTATTCTTGCTTGGAATAAAAAAGTTGGAGATACAGTTGAAGTGGATGAAGCCGTTTTGGAAATTGCCACAGACAAAGTGGACAGCGAAGTTCCTAGTGAAGTGGCGGGCACAATAACTAAAATACTATTCAGTGAAGGGGATGTAGTGCCCGTTGGTGAAGCTGTTGCGCTAATCGATACAGGTGGAGAAACTATTGCTACCGAAGTTAAATCATCGACTGAAGCTCCGAAGAATGAGGTGCATGAGCCAGTTCAGGAAACTTTGACTGAGGCAACAAAACAAGTGCAATCTTCGAATATCTCAGCAAGTGAGGGTAGTCGGTTTTATTCACCTCTGGTAATGAGTATGGCCAAGGAAGAGGGTATTTCAATGCAAGAGTTAGAGAAAATACCTGGAACTGGAAAAGATGGACGGGTAACCAAAAGCGACATGCAGGAATATTTATCCAGTAAAAGCCATAAACCAGCTCCGTCTGTTACACCTAATCCACCTGCTCAAGAAAAAGAAAGAATTAAGGAACCAGCTCTGACCAAGCCAGTTACCACAGGCAATGTAGAGATTATAGAAATGGACCGTATGCGTAAAATGATTGCGAAGCATATGGTTCATTCAAAAGAAACATCACCTCACGTTACTACTTTTGTCGAAGCAGATGTCACGAACATTGTTAATTGGAGAAATAAAATCAAGGGCGAATTTCAAAAGCGTGAAGGAGAAAAAATTACTTTCACCCCAATCTTTATGGAAGCAGTAGCGCAAGCACTGAAAGAATTCCCATACGTCAATTGTTCTTTGGATGGCGAACACATCATCTTGAAAAAGGACATTAATATCGGCATGGCAACAGCTTTACCTAGTGGCAATTTGATTGTTCCAGTTATTAAGAATTGTGACCAATTGAATTTGGTTGGAATAACGAAAAAGGTGAATGACTTAGCAAATAGAGCCAGAGAGAATAAGTTAAAACCGGATGAAACAACAGGCGGTACATACACCTTAACTAATGTGGGTTCTTTTGGCAATGTAATGGGTACACCCATTATTAATCAACCCCAAGTAGGTATTTTAGCTGTTGGGTCGATTCAAAAGAAACCAGTTGTTATGGAAACTGAGCATGGTGATGTTATCGCCATAAGACACATGATGTTTCTATCGCATTCTTACGATCATCGAATTGTTGATGGAGCTATGGGTGGTCGCTTTGTTAAGCGTGTGGCAGACTTACTTGAAGGTTTTGATATAAACAGAACGATATAAGAATTTATGGCTGAGCAGAGAGAAATAGTTCCAATTAAGAAAAAAGCTTTAACAGTCAACCTGGACAGTGCTATTTACGGCACTTTGGCAGAAATTGGCGCTGGACAAGAAGTGGCGAGAAATTTCTTTCGGGTAGGTGCGGCTTCAGGAACTATCGCAAAGTCGATGTCCGCCTATGACATGGCCTTCAGTGATAATATTTATGGTGAAGAGGCTGATGGTCGTTATGTGAGCGAATCCCGCTTGTTAAAAATGCTTGATCATGAATATGCTTTATTAACCGAACGGCTGGTCGGTGAGAAATTTGAAAATTCAAAGTTTTTTGCTTTCGCCAATACGGTTACTACTTTAAATTATACCCGAAGTAATCAACCTCATGGCTGGGTTGGATTGCGTTTTCAACTGGCACCAAACAGGCCACCAAATGATATTATTTTACACGTGCGCGTTTATGACAATAATGCAATTCTTCAGCAACGCGTTTTAGGGGAAATTGGTGTTAATTTGATTTACGGTGCTTTTTACCACGCTGATAATGCGGAGACACTTGTAAAATCTTTACAAGACAACCTTAGTACGAACCATTTAGAGGTTGACATGATTCGTATTTCAGGCCCTGATTTCGAAGATGTGGACAATCGCTTATTGGGTATGCTACTGGTTAAAATGGGATTCACGAATGCGACAATCTTTGGTCCTAAAGGCATGATGTATCAAGCCAAAGACTTCTTATACAAAAAGAACGTTTTGGTAATGCGCGGACGCTTCAGACCTGTCACAAAGGTGAATGAAGATATGTTGCAAAATGGTAAGAAGAGCTTTATCGAAGATGGCGTAGAAGACTTCATTGTATTGAGTGAAATGACTCTAAATAATTTGTACAAAGGAGATGAAAGCGAAAGCAGAAAAGATTTCTTAGACCGGGCGGAAATTTTGTGTTCTTTAGGACATAATGTAATGGTTTCAAATTTTCATGAACATCATAAATTGGTAAATTACCTTGCTGAGTGTCGTGTGCAACGAATAGGTATTATCCTTGGAGTTTTAAATCTCCTAAAAATCTATGGTTTAATGAGCAACCAAGACAATTCAAAAAAAGTATTAAACTCGTTTGGCCAACTGTTTTCGAATGATGTAACGATGTATGTTTACCCATATCAGCGTTACAAAAATGGGGATATAATTATTGCTAAAAACTTAAAAACTTATCCTGCCATTGAAAAATTGCATGAGCACTTTTTAGCCAATGGATTTATCAAAGACATTTGTGAGTTTGATGAAAGAAATTTACAAATTTTCTCCGATGAGATTATTCAACAAATAAAAGCAGGGGAAGACGGTTGGGAAGACAAAGTGCCGGATAAAGTTGCGCAAGTAATTAAGAAAAATTGTTTATTTGACTATCCTTGCGAATGGATACCACCAACTAAAGATTTTTCGCTGGAGTAAGACTTGTTTCTAGACGTGGCAAGTTTTTGAAACTTACCAAGTTTAGAAACCAAAGTTAGTTCATGGAATTTATCCAATCAGCCACAATTTGTACACCTTCTTCATGAATGAGTACACGGCCTATTTCTGGCATGGCTACACCTTGCTCAGTGGAATTCATACGGTGAACAATAATGGATGAATCCGCACGACCGGGATGCAAATCAACAAGCAGCGATCCTGCCCCTAATCCAGCAGCTACAGGTGTTTTCCAATAACCAAGTTTATTCGTATCACTTTCTTCCCATGTAAGTGTTAGGCCCGAAGTACTAGCGGGGCTCTTCGGGTTATGACAATATCCACAGTTAGCATCGAGGTAAGCTCTCGCTCTATCGGCAACATCAACATCTTCGTGATCATAACTCGGAACTGACTGATAATCCTCGCTTGATGTGAAATTATCTAAGTAGCCCATTTCTGTCCACTTAAGTAATTGGTTCTTTCTTTCACCATTCCCATAATCTAGCTCAAAATTCATATTACGAGCCTTTGGACCTATAGGCTTTAGTTCTTCATTTTGATTATGACAACTCTTACATTGGTTCTTATTCGGTTGCACATAATTGATATCGTAGTCTTTACCATTATGCGTAAAAGCAATTGGCAAGGTTGCTCCTGTTATTTTATAATCAGCATCCGTTTGCTCTTCATTCCAAAGATAGGGATATGCATTCCACTTCCCTTCATTAAACACTAATAAACGAGTTTCAACTACACGACGAGCGCCTTCCGCGTTATCGTAAAAAAAGTTTTTTACCAAAATGGAACCCTGAGGGTAATCGATTTCTTCCCAGTCATTATCCATTATACTGGCTGTTGAACCTTCTGGCATCCATACAAACCTGGTTTTACTGGCATAATCGGAAAACAAAGTAGAGGCTGGCTGATACAACAAAACCCTTTCATTTGGCACTAACTCACTTAACTCGCCAGTAAAAAAACCATAATCCGAAAGTTTGGGGTAAGGCACTTGACCAAAATCTATATCATTCGGACTTTTCTGACTAACAATAGCCTTGGTTTGACATGAATAAATAACAAAAATGGAAGTAGCTAAAACAGCTATACAACTAATAATTTTTCTCCAATTCATATAAATTATAAGTTTACAACAGGTGAAACATCAACAGTAACTGGGTATTCACAGTTGAATGGGCTCGGGTCTGCGTATCCTTTAATTTCGCTAATTTCATTTGAAAGTTCAAACAATGTAAAGTGTAGTTCGTCCATTTCCTCTTCTTGGAAACACACATTCATCGGGTTATCAAGAATGCTAGAGCCTCTAGCGTCATCAAATATGCCGTCATAGACTAAGTCTTGTGTTTTCATAGGTCCATGTGCATTTTTCATCGATAATAACTGACCCAATTCTTTAGTTAAATCAGGCAGAGAACTCGGTCTTTCATATTCATTGTCGTGCACCCAAATATCATAGCTATATGGCGACCAACCATTACTTTCCTCGTAAGGCAACTGGGTTATTTGGTAGCTTGCCACGGTAACCCCTACAGTTTTATTACGCAAAATTCTATTATTGTATATTTCCACTCCTTTCGCTGCCAAAATTATTACGCCTGAGCCTGGAGGAATTTGGGTAACAGCGTTACCATTGTTACCTGAAAGGGTAGAGGCAAAATTTTCGTGATTATTTTCAATGATGTCGTTATTATAAATTTTAGTTCCTCTCGCATCTGCTTTGATTAAGCCTGGCAAATTAAAAACCAAAACACCCCCAGCATTGTCGTAAGCATAGTTATCGAATACTTCTGCATTATCACAATTTTCAATTTCTATTCCAGCCACATTGCCAAATGCCGTACAATTTTTAACAATAATGTTTTCACTTTGACCAACATAAATACCGGCATCGCGTGAATGAGAAGCCGTGCACTCATCAATCATTACATTTTTACATTGAACAGGATATATGGCATAGGTTCCATTTTTTGATTTATCCCCATTGGTCCATGTAGCATTAATTCTCCGAAAAGTAATATTCTCACAATGTTGGGACTTTAAACCATCACCAGGAGCATCATACACGGAGAAATCTTGCAGTAGAATATTATTTCCTACTATTTTCATGCCTTCACCGCCCGTGGTCAAGCTTTTGAACGATAGAATCGTTTCATCCATGCCCGCACCAATGATACTTACATTGTCAATATTGTCTAAAATTAACTGCGAAGTAATTTCATAAAACCCTGCCGGAATGTTGATCGTGCCGCCTTCTTCTACCAAAATAAAATCCTCTATTAACGCTTCAACTTCTTCTGATGAAGCTTGATGCATTTCCGAGGTATCTTTTACTTCAACTTTAGAAGAATTATTGCAAGAGTATAATAGAGCGACAACAAAGATTAGAAGGAGAATTAAGGTGTTTTTCATGGTTAATAATTAAGTTTACAATTATAGTGAATTTTCGCTAATTATTTAAGAAGCCTATTTATAATTTCAGATGGGAAAACGGAGATAAATTGACCTTTTAAGGGATGTTTTTTTCGAGAATCCAATTATTATCCTGGCATCAAATTTATTCTATTCTAAATGAAGGATTTCAGTTGTTTCCGGTATATTTGACACCATATGAGTTTGTTATCAATCAACAAGAAAATAGTTAATATCACCCTGATATTGCTGACATCCTACCTCACGGTTCATTTACTGCACCTTGGTTTCATCTATTCTTGTGCATACCTGATTGATGTCCCTGATCTTTCGTTTTATTTTGCCTATGTGGATTATAATGTTGAGGAGTACACGGGGTGGTCGCGGTTACGAGTTATTCTACTCTTTGGCATGCCTACAGCTATGATGCTTTTTTCAGCCCTTGTCTTTTGGATTATTATGTCTAAATTTTCTTTTAAAGACAATTCAAAAGTCAAGTTATTCTTGCTTTGGTCAATCATTACTTGTTTAAGTTTTGTGATTGCTGATTTTATATCTGCACCATTTGATAAACACGGTGTATCTGTAGTGGCCGATTGGTTTTACATAAAAAAAGAAGTCTTATTTATATTCTCCCTCTTGTTTTGGGCAATTATTCCCATTATTGGATGGTATTACTCCAAGACTTTTATGCGGATTGCCTACTCTCGAAAACAGCTTTTAACCAAATGGACCCGAATTAACTTTTTAGCGGAAACTATACTCTTGCCTTTCCTCATGGTCACGGTGATTTTTGCCATTCTTTTAATTATTTATCCAGGATACAATGTTGACTACTATCTATCGATTGATTTCATACGTTTCGTAGTGATCATTTCTATCTTTTTATTTGTAATGGGATTTAACTTTCATAAAAGATATGTTGGGATAAAAAGAAATCGCGAATTAGAAGAGTTAAATTATAGCTTCGTTTTTGTGGCCATTATCTCTTTTGCAGTTGTTTATCTTACGCTATTTATCATTTAAGTACCCAATTGACTAAACAATTATGTTGAATTACTGATTGGTCTTTTCTGGCCACGCATGACATTCTATTCGGAGTAACTCCATGCCTGTATAAATAATCAAAGACGATGAGTGATCGATATAAAGCTAAACCACCAC
>JAFMKE010000061.1 GCA_017853115.1 Verrucomicrobiota bacterium | reverse complement strand
CTAACCTTTCTACGGGTGCTGTTAACTACGAATGGACAGTTGAAGGTCAGCAATACTCAACACAAGACTTGAATCACCAGTTCATTACACCAGGTCAGCATGAAATCAGTTTGGCATCATCTAACGGTGATTGTGAAGAAGTGAAAACTAAGTTTATTGAAGTTTTTGCAAAATCTACTGGTATTACCGATGCACAAGAATTAGCTAATGCCAATGTGTACACGAATGATAACATCATCGTAATTGATTTGAACGGTGTTGAGAACATCGATGATTATACGGCATTTATATTCAATTTACTTGGACAAGAAGTTGATGTAGTAGAGATTTCTTCTGCAATCACTCAAGTAGAAATTAATGATGGTGGTAAATACTACTTCGTCCAATTGGTGCAAGGAAAGACACAAAAAGTCTTCAAAGTATTAGTAAAATAATTTTGAATTAAAAACTATGAAAGGGATACTATTCTTAGTATCCCTTTTGTATTTTTACGGCTTATGAACAGGAAGGGATTTGTTTTTGTGACATGGCTGTCTTTGCTTTACCTTCCGTTAATAGCTCAAATCACGGTACGTGGTATTGTTTTAGATAAAGCAACCCAAGAACCGCTTCCTTTCGTGAATATTCAAGCGCTTCCTAGCAACGAAGGTGCAAGTACAGATTTTGAGGGAGCGTTCACGTTCAAAACCTTCAATAAACTCAACAAGCTTCAGTTTACCTATTTAGGCTATGAAACAAACACTTTGTCGATAGGTGGGCTTAGTCAAAGCGGTTTAGTTGTTGAGCTAAATCCCTCAGGTATTCAGATAGAGGAAACGGTGGTAATGGCCAAGGGCAAGAAGAAGAAAAAAATCCCAAAGGATACTTTGGCTATCTCTTTGCAGCAAATGGTAGTGGCCAATAAGGAATTGAATCGTCCAAAAGGCTTTGACAGCTATTCGTATAAAGAGCATGCTAAAATAGAATTTGATTATTACAAGCTTGGCGAGAAATTTAGAGATCGAATAGTTCTTCGCCCATTTCGATATTCTCATGAGTTTATCGATACAACTCATCAGGGAGTAGCCTATCTACCCTTACTTCTTCAAGAGAAAATAAGTCAGCACTATTACAAGAGTGATCCCAGTCAAGAAAAGAATATTGTGCTCGGTCAATATATGACAGGAATACAAAACCTCAGTGCTGCCGGTCTACTGGATGCGATTTTTGAGAACTTTAACCTGTATGATAATATCATTATCGCTGGAGGCAAATCCTTTACCAGTCCTTTTTCTTCATCCGGGCTCTTAACTTATCGATTTTACTTGACAGACAGTAGTGAGATGGATGGGCATAAGTTTTTTAGACTCGACTTCTCACCCAAGGCCAAAGAGGCACTTGGGTTTAATGGATATGCCTGGATAGACGGAGAAAGTTATGCATTGAAGAGTATTGAATTTTCTATGCCTCGTCAGGCCAATTTAAATTTTGTCGGGGAGTTTAAAGTGAAGCAGGACTTCGAGGAGGTAGATTCCAGCAAGTGGATGCTGGCAGGAGAATATATTCAGGTGGCATTAAGTATATCCGGAAAGCCAAATAGTAAGTCACTTCTAGTCAAGAAGAGCATGCATAGAGGGAATATTGAGGTGAATCAAGATATTCCAGCGGCTATTTTTGAAGGTGAAAAAGAAATAATCTCCGATTCGCTAAAGGGTGGCCGCGATAAAATTTGGTGGGCGGAAAATAGAATTAATCCGCTTACTCAATCGGAGGCTGGTGTCGTTCTGCTTTCAGATAGTATTGAACGAACAAAAGCGTTTCGTAATTTATCATGGGTAGCGAATACGGCCACGACGGCTTTCTTAAAGTTTGGTCCTGTGGAATTTGGTCGATTTTACCAGTTTTTGAGTTGGAATAGTGTGGAAGGTATTCGGCCGAAATTGGGTATTCGAACCAATAAGGATTGGAATGAAAATATGCAGTTGTGGGCATATATGGCTTATGGTACAGAGGATAAGCAGTTTAAATATTTTGCTAATGCGCGAATCAAGCTGCCGCGCAAAAACAATAACTGGCACATTCTGGAGCTGAATTACAAGAAGGACTATACTTTTTTAGGTCAGGATTATGAGGATCAACAGTTTTCTCACGACAACATGTTCCTTGCTTTATTGCGAACAGAGCCTTTACAGAAAATTATGCTACTTGAGAGCTTTAAGCTCATGCACGAAAGGCAATGGGTCAATGGGTATACTACCAAATTGACAGCGGGCACCAATACTTTTTATGCGGTAGAAGATGTGTTTGATTTCGAGCGCGTTCACAATAACGGAACCAGAGAATCTTTCGAAAGCTTTAATACAACAGAAATTAGCTTGGATCAACATATTGCATTTGGTCAAACATTTTTTGAGAATCAGTTTTATCGCTTTGAAACGATTTCCAATAAACCAATCTTCGATATAGGCTATACGGTCGGTTTGCCTGATATTGCCGGCAGTGATTTCGCTTATCACAAATTAGATTTCACCCTAAGACAGCGATTGTCGAGTAAAATTGGCTATACCTATTACAATTTAAGCGGAGGGAAGATTTTTGGTGATATTCCATATCCCCTCATGTTTTTGCCGATAGGAAACCAAAGTATTTATTTTAACGGAAGAGCATTTCAACTGTTGAACGAGTTTGAATATGCCGCGGATCAGTTTGTTTCAGGTTCTTTTGAACACCACTTTGATGGTGCGATTTTTAATCGTATTCCCGGTATTAGCAAATTGAAGCTTAGGAGTATTATTGCTGCGAGGGCCCTGATAGGGAATGCAAGTCAAAGTAATTTGGACATTATGGACTTGCCGCCAGGTATGCGTGTTCCGGATAATTGGTATGTTGAAGCAGGCTTTGGCATTGAAAACATCCTTCAATTACTTCGAGTGGACTTTTATTGGCGAGTTACCCAGCGATATGCGCCGAATGCCCAAAATTTCGGTATTCGAGTTTCATTTGCCCCCAAACTGTAGATTCCTCGAAAAGCATAGCCCACTTTTTAACTATCTTTATCAATATGAATTCGATTACATTTAGTTATTCCCAAGAAGATGTAAAAAAGGCTTTTGAACTTCACTTCCTCAAGAAGTTTCCTATTCGTAGTCGTTTGATGCTGATTATGGGAATGGTAGTTTTGGGTGCATCACTTGTACTTTTCGTTTTTCCTGTAGAAGCTTATCCCAATATGCAATGGTTGTTTTTGTTGATGGGTATTTTTTATATCGGCTTTTATTTTTACCGCAAACGCGTGATGGTCAATTTGGCCATGAAGAACCCTACGATTAAGGATATGAGTAGCATGACAATTCAGGATGATAGTATAAAGTTTGCCGGGGAAAAGGGTGAAAGTGAGATTCCTTGGGCTGCGTTTAAAGATACTTTGGAAGATGATTATTCGGTTCTTTTATACTTGTCGAAGCAAAACTTTTTCATTTTGCCAAAGAGGTATTTTAATCAAGAGCAGTTAACTATTATTCGTTCTGCTTTGCAAGTAAGCAATGAAGGCTAAGGTATTTGCTCATTTGGCGATTATCGCTGCAAATATTTTGTATAGTGCAAACTATACCATTGCGAAATGGGTGATGCCCGAGCACATTTTACCTTTTGGTTTCATATTTATCAGAGTGCTTGGTGCATTGATCTTCTTTTGGTCCATTCATTTGTTTATTGAGCGTGAGAAAATTCAGAAAGAAGATTTTCCTCGCTTGTTTTTATGTGGTTTGTTTGGTGTGGCCATCAATCAACTGATGTTTTTTAAGGGATTGGATATTACCACGCCGGTTAATGCTTCCTTAATGATGGTAACTACACCAATTCTTGTAATTATCATTGCGATATTGGCAAAAGTAGATCGGTTTACTTGGGCTAAGTTTTTTGGTATTCTACTGGGGGCTTTGGGTGCGGGTTTTTTGTTAATAGGTCGTGATTTGAATTTTAATTCTACCACTGCTTTGGGCGATTTTTTTGTGATAATTAATGCTACCTCGTATGGTATTTATTTGACTATTGTAAAACCACTAATGAAGAAGTATCATGCCTTGACGATCATAAAATGGGTTTTTCTATTCGGATTTATTCCGGTGGCTATTGTTGGTTTTCCTGAGTTTAAGCAAATTGACTGGCATTCATTTACTCCAGGTACTTGGTGGTCATTGGTCTATGTTGTTTTTGGCGTTACTTGTTTTGCCTACCTTTTTAATATCTTCGCACTGAGTAAGGTGAATCCTTCAGTGGTGGGCATTTATATATACATCCAACCTTTGTTAGCGGCGGTAATTGCGGTATATTTCGGAGCGGATAGTTTCACATCAGTAAAAATCTTGGCAGCATGTTGCATCTTTCTCGGTGTTTATTTAGTGAGTTTTTATAAACCAAAACAAAAGCAATTGATATGATTTATTCAATGACCGGCTTCGGTAAATCGAGCCTATATCTAAAAGATACGCAGTATATCATCGAGCTGAAGTCCCTCAATAGCAAACAAGCAGACGTTTTTATGCGTTTACCTGCACCAATGAAAGAGTTGGAAGTGAGTCTAAGAAAAGTGGTGATAGACCAGCTAAGCAGAGGTAAGATAGAGTTATTAATCCATTCGTCTTCTAGTGATGACAATGGAGGTTTTTCTATCAATGTGGAAGCTTTAGAGAAATACAAAAATGAGTTGGCTAAAATCGATATTCCTGCAGGAGATATGCTCGGGGCCTTGTTGCGCTTGCCGAATGTAGTTGTGCAAGAAGAGAGTACCTTGACTGAAGGGGAGGTCGCCTTGTTGCATCAAGCATTAATTGCTGCGTGTGATGATTTAAGTACTTTTAGAAGAAAGGAAGGTGAGTCCTTGGAAGTAGATTTAAGCCAGCGTATAAAGAGTATTTTGAGTCATAAGGAAGCAGTTATGCAGCTTGCACCCAAACGAATCGATCGCTTGAGGGCAAGAATGGTAGAAAACTTAAATGCTATAAAAGGAGAGCTTGAAATCAATGCTGAACGACTTGAACAAGAGTTGATTTTTTACATTGAAAAACTGGATGTTTCAGAGGAATTTGTTCGACTACAAGCACACTGCGAATACTTTGAACAGCTTATGCAAGAGGAATCTCCTATGAAGGGGAAAAAGCTCAATTTTATTAGTCAGGAAATGGGACGAGAAATAAACACCTTGGGTTCTAAAGCCAACGATGCGGAGATTCAGAAGCATGTAGTTCAAATGAAGGACGAATTAGAAAAGATTAAAGAACAAGTACTTAATATACTGTGAAGGAAAAAGCGATTATAATTACAGCCCCATCGGGAGCAGGTAAGACTACTTTGGTTAAGAAGTTGCTTGCTTCACGTACCGATTTGGCTTTTTCAGTTTCAGCATGTACCCGAGATATGCGGCAAGGTGAGCAAGACGGAGTCGATTACTATTTTCTTGATACCCAAGAATTTCAACGGAAGATTGAAGCCAATGAGTTTTTAGAATGGGAAGAAGTGTACAAAGGGATGTTTTACGGTACCTTGCGAAGTGAAGTAAACCGAATTTGGACAAATGGTCAAGCGGTTATTTTTGATATTGATGTTAAAGGTGCGAAGCATCTCAAAGCTCAACTGGGTGAAAAGGCAAGAGCCATTTTTATTGCTCCACCGAGTGTAGAGGTTTTAAAGGAAAGACTTCAAGGAAGAGGAACAGAAAGTGAGGAGTCGTTGAAAAAACGTTTAGATAAATCCATGGCTGAAATGGCCTATGAAAAGGATATGGATTTGACCGTAGTTAATGACGATTTGGAAAAAGCCTTTACGGAGTTGTCTCATCGAGTAAATGAGTTTCTTCAAAACTAGAGATACTTATCTAATTTTTTTGTTTTTAGGCTGCTCGTAATCTTCTTTACTTCTTGTTCTCGGTCTTTTTTGAAAATCATCAATACATCCTCCGTATCGATTACGCAGTAATCATTTAAGCCATTAATTACGACTAGTTTATCCTTTGGTGCAACAATCATATTGTCAGAACCATCGAAAATCTGTACTTGATTGCCAAGAACAGCATTTTTTAAGTAGTCTTTATCGTAGACATCATAAAGCGAAGTCCATGTGCCAATATCGCTCCATCCAAACTCTGCGGGTAAGACATATGCATTGTTTGCTTTTTCCATGACGCCATAGTCAATGGATATGCTGGTGCACTGGGCGTAAGCTGGCGAAATGGCCTTTGCTTCATTGGCTGTGAAAAAATCGTCGATGCAGGAGGATATCGCTTCGTGAACGGAAGGGATGTGCTCGGCTATCGCTTGGTTAATAGCTTTTGCACTCCAAATAAATGTGCCAGAGTTCCATAAAAAGTCGCCACTTTTGATAAAGGTTTTGGCGAGTTCTTTTTCTGGTTTTTCTGTGAATGCTTTTACTTTATAAACCTTATTTTCGACCTCTTCATCATGCTGAATATATCCATAGCCCGTGTCAGGTCGGGTGGGTTTAATACCAATCGTTAACAATACATCTTTATTCTCTATAAAAGCTAAGCCCTGTTTCATTGCTTCAACAAACTTGTCTTCTTTTAAGATTAAATGGTCTGAAGGAGTTACAATAATTTTGGCTTCTGGGTTCTTTTTATAAATCTTTTGACTTACGTAAGAAATACAAGGTGCGGTATTTCTTCGAACGGGTTCGGCTAAAATTTGATCGTCACTTAATCCAGGGATCTGCTCTTTTACTAAACTCACATAATCTTCGTTTGTAACGATATAGATATTTTCTAATGGGCAAAACTTTAAATATCGCTCTACAGTAAGTTGAATTAAAGTTTGTCCGGTATTCAATACGTCTAAAAATTGCTTGGGTCTATTTGTTCGGCTCATCGGCCAAAATCTGCTTCCAATTCCACCCGCCATGATGGCAACATATACTTTTGGCTGCTTTGTCATTTTACTATCTTATATGTCTGCAAATGTAAGGAATTTTAACATCGTTTTTTTTTGAGATATCCCCGACCATTGAGGATTTTCGTCGTATCTTTAAGAGATACATATTGAATCAGTTAGCGTATGCTCGCAATGAAGGCCCAAACATTGAAAGACGCGTTAAAGCAGCATTTTGGCTTTGATGCATTTAAGGGAAGACAAGAAGAAATCATCCAAAGTATATTAAGTTCGAAAGACACTTTGGTCATTATGCCTACCGGCGGTGGTAAGTCATTGTGTTACCAATTGCCTGCCTTGGTGAGTGAGGGAACCGCATTGGTGATATCCCCGCTTATTGCTTTAATGAAAAATCAAGTGGATTTGATTCGGGGTTATGCCAGTGATGACACCATAGCCCACTTTTATAATTCATCCTTAAATAAAGCCGAAAAAAAGCAGGTGTTGGAAGATGTGAGCGCAGGTAAAACCAAGCTATTATACATCGCACCGGAAACCCTTACGAAATCGGATAGTATCGATTTCTTTAAAGAGGCTAATATTTCCTTCGTTGCAGTAGATGAAGCCCATTGTATTTCTGAATGGGGGCATGATTTTCGTCCAGAATATCGAAAGATTCGAAAAATGATTGAGGGAATTGGCGATGAAATTCCGATGATTGCTTTAACTGCTACCGCCACTCCTAAAGTTCAATCCGATATATTGAAAACGCTAAAAATGGTTGAACCAACCATCTTTATCGATTCATTTAATCGCGAAAACCTTTATTACGAGATTCGTCCAAAGAAGAATGAAGAGGCTACCTTAAAAAATATTGTCGGTTTTATTAGAAGTCGTGAAAGCAAAAGTGGGATTATATACACCATTAACAGAAAGACCACTGAAAAAGTGGCAAATCTACTTCAAGTAAATGGCATCAATGCCAAACCTTACCATGCGGGTTTAGATAGTAAGTTGCGATCGGCAACGCAAGATGATTTTCTGATGGAGAGAGTAGATGTGGTTGTGGCCACTATCGCTTTCGGTATGGGGATAGATAAACCTGATATTCGCTTTGTTATACACTATGATTTACCGAAAAGTTTGGAAAACTATTATCAGGAGACGGGTCGTGCAGGAAGGGATGGCCTAGGTGGTGATTGTATATGTTATTACAACTATAAAGATGTTACCAAACTGGAGCATCTTTTGAAAGATAAGCCCGTTTCAGAACGGCAGCGAGCACTTCAACTTATCGATGAAACCTTAGCATTTATTGAGTCTTCTGTTTGTCGGCGTAGGTTTATCTTACATTATTTCGGAGAGCAATATGAAACGAATAATTGTGGTCAATGTGATAACTGTAAAAACCCGAAGGAACAAATTGATGTTAGTAAAGAATTCCTTACTATTTTGAAAGGAATAGTCAATACGAGTGAGAAATTTGACATCCAATACTTGGTTAAGTTTTTTACCGGAGTAAAGTCGAGTGAATTTGGTGAATATGGGCATAATAATCTTGCCGAATATGGTGTCTTTAAAGAAGACCAGGCTCATTTCGTTCAAGGTATTATTCGTCAAGCGTTGATTGCAGATTTTCTCTGGAAAGATATTGAGCAGTATGGTGTGATTAGTTTGACCGAGAAAGGTCGAAACTTTTTGGCTAAGCCAGGCTCATTTAGCTTTACACAAAATCACGATTACAAGAGTGAGGGAGAAGAAACAGTAAGTCATAGCAAGGGAAGCGCTTTGGATGAGGCCTTGTTAAAAGTATTAAAAGATTTAAGAAGAAAAGTAGCTGCTCAACACGCTCTTCCTCCGTATGTGATATTCCAAGATGCATCTTTGGAAGATATGGCCACTACTTATCCGATTTCTTCAGATGAGTTTGCCAACATTCAAGGAGTAAGCAAAGGTAAAGCCTTGCGATATGGTAAGCAGTTTTCTGATGTAATCAAAAAATACGTGGAAGAAAATGATATTGAGCGGCCAGATGATTTTGTAGTTAAAACTACGGTAAACAAGTCTAGTGATAAGGTAAAGATTATTCAAGCTGTAGATAAACGATTACCATTGGAAGATTTAGCCAAAAATCTCGGATTGAGTTATCAAGAGCTGTTGAATGAGATTGAAACTATAGTCAATTCGGGAACAAAACTGGATATCAGCTACGCCATTGATGATGCGCTAGATGAGGATTTAGCGGAGGATATTTACGAGTATTTCAGAGAGTCAGAAACAGATTCACTCGAATCTGCCCTAGAGGAGTTTGAGGAGGAGGACATCGATCTGGAAGATGTACAAATTGTTCGTATTAAGTTTATGAGCGAAAATGGAAATTAGCCTTTTTCTCTTTAAAACTTGAGGTTTGCTCCAGCAACTATACTTAGCCCTTGGTCATCAGAGAAATAGCGCAATCGATTCAAGTAATCTCTGTAATTACTGTTAAGCATATTTTCACCCCTTACAAAAGCTGTAAGTTTAACTTTTGGAAAGATAAACTGAGCTGATAAGTTCATGCTCATTAAATAATACGCTTCTGGCACAGGTGCAAAATCCTGATTTTCCAAGAGGTTGTTTTGCTTGAAAACATAGCGGTGTTTCAGTGCGATTTGAGCCTTATCCATAAGAACCCGTTCAAACACTTTTCTTGTTTTTTTTGAGGTAAGCGCTAGGGTGGCATTCAATGAATTGGGAGGCATATAAACTAATGGAATGTTTTGGGATAAATCTTTGCCTCGCAAGAAACTATATTTCACTTCGGTCGATAATGATTTAAACAAAATCAGTTTGGATGAAAGATCAAATCCTAACAGGTTGGCGTTGCTTTGTTCGTAGGTAAAAGCAGGAAAAGCACCACGAATGGTCAAACGAAATTCATCTGCCGGATTAAGGTAAATATAATCCTTGAAGTATTGATAATACATTAAACCACTGATTTCAAAAATTGAAGAAGGAGTCCAACTGTATTCTACACTTGACTTGATGGATTTTTCTGTTTTTAAGTTAATGTTTCCCTCTTCTAAACCGCTTACGCCTTGGTGTAGTCCAAAACTGTATAGTTCGTTTATGGCGGGATTCCGCATGGCGAATCCAGAACTTACCCCAATAAGCTGATTTTTGAAACGTCGATTCGTGTAATTTAGAATTGTTGTAGCGTTGTGAAAATTTCGTTCGTAGGTGATGATTTGTCTGGGGACATCTTCACTAATCGTTGGTGCATAGTGATATTCAGTGTCATATCGGGCTCCTGCGCTGAGTTGATGGTTTTTCAATGTCAGCATACTTTGTATGTACAGACCATTTTTGAGTTGTCTGTAGTCGGGAATCAAGGGCAATATGCCGGTTTCTGGATTATTTGTATTGTCTGTCAGTATAGTTTGTACACCCAGCTTAAGCTGCCAATATTTTTGAAATCTTTTGGTGTAGTTTAAGTTAGATGAAAGCTGAAGTTGCTCTAAGCTTAGTGCGGGTATGTCCGAGCGTTGGCTTCTGCGCACATCAAACTCTTTTCGATTGTTTAGCTGGCCAGCTACAAACCAAGTAATGTTCTGTTGTTTGGGCAAATTGATAATCGCCTTTACTTTGGCTAGGTGATGTGAAACTTCTTGTCGAGGTGCATCGATACGATAACTAAATGTATCTTCAGTAAAAAATGGAATATCCCTCACCAAGGCTTGCTCTAGGTCGGTTAGGTTACCAATGTGGGAACCCCGGAGAACGCCTAAAGTTGTGTTGAAGGTGCTAAAATAGCTTTCAAGTCTAAACCGAGAACTCCAATCCTTTTCAAGTTGTAACGCAAAGTTGTATTCTTGTGAACCTGTGTTATTCAGTAAATAATCGGGTGCTTTTCGGTCACCGTATTGCCTAAAGGTTCCGCTCAATCGCCAGGCAAAAACTGGTGCATTTTGTTCAACCCTTGCATTTACTGTGTGTCCCAATCCGTTGCTTTCAAAGCTATAACCCACTTGCGCATGTACATGATCATCTTCGGTTATTGCTGATGGTTCTACCAGTACAATGGCCCCTGAAATTCCGCCACCATACTCTAGTGTATTCACACCTTTGATTACTTTTATTTTGTCTGCTGCGAAGGGATCAATTTCAGGGCTGTGATCATTGCCCCATTGTTGTCCACTTTGAATAATCTCATTATTTAGAATGCTCAGCCGATTCCCGTATAGCCCGTGCACGATTGGTTTGGATATGCCGCTGCCGTTTTGAATTTGATATACTCCACCAATAGCTTGTAGTAAGGATCCTAAATTGCGTTCTGGATTATTTTCAATGAATTGTCTTGAAATGGACTGGATATTTACGGTGTTAATCCGTTGCTTAGTCCCCTCAATTTCAATGGTGTGAAACTCATGTTCGCCATGGTTGAGTTCTATGGTGAATGATGTATCCGCTTTGAGCGCAATTGGGATTGTGATTCCTTCACAGCCAATATGGGATATGACTAAATGGTAAACTCCAGGACATAAATCCTGGAGTTTAAATGTACCGTCCTCTGCCGAAGCAGTTCCCAAGGATTTTTCTTGAATGAGAATATTGGCAT
>JAFMKE010000060.1 GCA_017853115.1 Verrucomicrobiota bacterium | reverse complement strand
TAAGCTTAAAAACCATTATAACAGAAAGCCTCTACCTTTGGTAGGGGCTTTTTTTGTATGCCGTTATTTCGTTGGGGCATGTGCACCTTGACTTTTTTATTTTGAACTAACTAAGGACTAAATCGTTTAGTCAAAATGCGATAAATTAAGTAGACAAGAAAACCACAAAAGAGTCCGAGCAAAAATCCAGCAAGGATATCGGAAGGAAAATGCACCCCAACATAGATTTGAGCAAAACCAATGATTAAGGCCCAAAGAAGTAAAAAAGGCAATAAATAAGATGCAGACTTTTTGAATACTAAACCTAAAATTAGCGCCAGCGCGATGTGGTTTGCTGCATGCGAAGAGGGGAAACTGAAGGCGCCCGAACATCTTGAAACCAACAAATTAACTTGGTTCATCATCTCAGGCAATAAACATGGCCTGGTTCGCGCAAAATAAGGCTTCAGCAAATGGCTCGATACACCATCAGCTATTACAACAGCTGCAATTGAACAAAGCACAATAAGTACTGTCGATCGCCACCTTCCGTTTCGCGCGATTAACACAACCCCAATCAAGTAAAAGGGAATCCAGGTTCGCTTTTCTCTGAGTAATGGCATAATCCAATCAAAAAATGGATTCGACAATCCTTGATTGATAAAACTAAACAAACTGTGATCGAGCTGAATGAACTGTTCCATTAATGTTTCTTCAGTACAATTATTAAACGGTCAGCGATTTCCTCGTTATATGGCTCTAAATAATAATTACCATAATAACTATCTAAAGAGAAATTTGTATGCTTAATTAGTGATTTGAAATCATCCAAGCCAAGTGCTTGCACACGTTCCTGAAAAGCATAATTTTGTTCCTCGTAGGAAAATTTAATATCCTTATAAATAAAGCCATCTTGTATTTTACGACTAAGATGAAAATCGATACCATCGAGAGTTTTTATCTCCTCGGGCACCAAATGAGCTACAACTTTTGGCACATTCAAAAAATCTATTAGTACGGTTCCACCAGGTTTGAGCATAGAATCCATAGATTCAAGAACCTTGCGATTGTCAGCTAAATTTTCGAAGTAACCAAAACTTGTAAAAAAATTAAATATGTAATCGAAATTATGTTCCCCAAACTTATCCCGCATATCGTGTACGTAGAAATGTAAATTGTTCAGAGAGAAATGTTGTTTTGCATATTGTATCGATTCAGGTGCAAGATCTAAGCCATACACTTGATAGCCCTGTTTAGCAATAAAATACGCGTGACGACCTTTACCACAAGCTAAGTCCATAATCTTCGCTTCCTTCGGTGGAGTAAATTCATCTAAAACTTTTGAGATAAAAGCTTCTGCTTCATCTAAATCCCTATGTTGATATAGAATGTGGTAAAAAGGGCTGTTAAACCAGGTCTTAAACCATTCGTTCTTTTTCATAAATTTAGCGTACTCTAATTCCAATTTCCCCACTAAATAAGGTATTTTTGCTCATCTTTTAAAATTTAAAAATGGCTATACTTAAAACGATATCTGGAATACGTGGAACAATAGGAGGTAAAGAGGATCAAGGGCTTACACCATTCGATGTAGTAAAGTTTGCTACGGCATACGCATTTTGGTTGAAGAAAACAGGAAATAATAGTTCGGTGGTTGTTGGTCGTGATGCCAGAGTTTCGGGAGAAATGGTTAACAATCTTGTAGTAGGTTCTTTAATGGGGGCTGGTTTTGATGTTATCGATTTAGGTTTGTCAACCACGCCGACAGTAGAAATGGCTGTTATAGATTTAAAGGCGAGTGGGGGAATTATCCTTACAGCCAGTCACAACCCCAAACAATGGAATGCCCTAAAGCTACTCAATGATAAAGGTGAATTTATTTCCGCTGCAGCTGGTCAGGAAATATTGGATATCGCAGAAAAAGGGGACTTTGACTTTCCCGAAGTGGATGATTTGGGCGAACACACTTTTGTTCATTACCGAGAAAAACATATTCAGTATATTCTTGATTTACCTTTAGTCGACAAGAGTTTGATTCAAAAGGCCAATTTCAAAATCGTTGTAGATGCCGTGAATTCTAGCGGTGGGATTTTTGTTCCAATGCTACTTAAAGCATTGGGTGTCAAAGAAATTATTGAGTTAAATTGCGAACCTACCGGTTTGTTTGCGCACAACCCTGAACCTCTACCCGAAAATTTAACTAGTTTGTCCAATACGGTGGTTCGGGAAGGTGCAGATTTAGGAATTTCCGTTGATCCTGATGTAGATCGTTTAGCGTTAGTGAATGAAGACGGCGAAATGTTTGGAGAAGAGTATACCTTGGTCGCTGTAGCAGATTATATTTTACAAAATAAAAAGGGGAGCGCTGTATCTAATTTATCCTCGACTATTGCCCTAAAAGATATTTGCGAAAAACATGGATGTACATACCATCCAAGTGCCGTAGGAGAAGTCAATGTAGTTGAAAAAATGAAAGAAGTAGATGCTGTAATTGGCGGTGAAGGCAATGGAGGCATCATTTACCCGGAATTACACTATGGTAGAGATGCCTTAGTTGGAATCGCTTTGTTTTTAACCCATCTAGCTAAAACGGGGAAAAGCATATCATTCCTGCGTTCTACTTATCCAAACTATGAGATCATTAAAGATAAAATTCCTTTAGAGAGCGGTACAAACGTCGATGTTATACTTAGCAAACTGGAAGAAAAATATCAGAATTTTGAAATTAATACGGTAGACGGACTAAAAATAATTATGCCTGATGGGTGGGTAATGATTAGAAAATCAAATACCGAACCCATTGTTCGAGTTTATGCAGAAAGTAATAGCAGAACAATTGCAGAAAATATCGTCAAACAAATCAAAGAAGACATTCGTACCATTGAAGAATAATCGATTGAATTACTCATGAAAGCATATCTCGACAATGCCGCATCAACACAAGTTCACCCCGAAGTTCTCGAGGAAATGCTACCCTTCCTGAGTGAGAATTTTGGCAATCCTTCTTCGCTGCATGCCTTTGGACGAAAGGGAAAAGCAGCGATTGAAAATGTACGAAAAAACATAGCGAGTTACCTTAACTGCAAATCAACTGAAATCTATTACTGTTCAAGTGGAACAGAAGCGAATAACATGGCATTAAAACTAGCCGTTAGTAACCTTGGTGTTGAACGAGTTATCACCAGCAAAATTGAACATAAGTGTGTGCTAAATACTGCTGAGTTTCTGAACGAATCTGTAAATATTAGTTTAGACTTTGTTGAACTTGACCAGCTCGGACGATGTAAACTTGATTACCTTGAAAACTTGCTAAAACAATCTAATAAAAAGACTTTAGTGAGTCTCATGCACATTCAAAATGAATTGGGGACAATTAACCCCATTCAAGAGATCGGCATGTTATGTGAACAATATGATGCATATTTTCATTCGGATACTGTACAAAGTATCGGCCATTATCCGATAGACCTGACCCATACGAATATTGATTTTTTATCGGCGTCAGCGCATAAATTTCACGGTCCGCTAGGCGCAGGCTTTCTTTATGTTCGTGAAAATATACCGTTAAAGACTTGGTTACATGGAGGTGGACATGAACGTAACCTGCGATCGGGCACAGAAAATGTTCCGGGAATCGTTGGAATGGGAAAGGCTTTATCACTTGCTAATGAAAACATGGCGAAAGATGAATCCTACATAACAAAACTGAATAATCAGCTAAAAACGGGCTTGCAATCCATACATTCAAGTATAAAATTTAATCAACACGAATCTTTCACATCTCATCGGATTCTTAGTGTTAGTATTCCTTCCGGTCTACTTGATGATATGTTTAGTTTTAAACTCGATTTGGCAGGAATTGCTGTTTCAGCTGGAAGCGCTTGTTCTTCGGGATCAGCAAAAGCCTCTCCGGTGATTGAATATTTAAATCTTCATCCAAATGATACGACTATTCGATTTAGTTTTTCTATTTTTACAAGTGTAGAAGATATTGAATACGTAATTTCATTTTTCAAAAAGAACATTTTAAAACCAAATTAAAGGTAGAATGTATAATCAATCGGTGTTGTCATTTACGATAAAATTATCTGCATTAGCCATGATGTTTTTGCTTCTGTCGGTTAATTTTGTTAGTCAGCTTCCATTTGAGAATAATGTTATAACTGCTGAACAAGCAGAAGAAAATACGGACTGGTTAGAAGATGATTGCTTAGTTAACACTGTTTCGCTTTCACTATACAATGTCAATTGTATTCAAAAAAAATTCACCTATTCAGATAGCAATTCACTATACTCTCAACCTTATTATAGTATTGTTTATCCACCTCCGGAATTTTTAATCATCGTTTAGTTTTCTTATCGCATCCAAGAGTGATGTGGTATTATTCATGATTAAAAATTTATTATGCAATTTAATTTTTCAGATTTCAAGGCTGACTTTTCAGCCAGTATAGTTGTATTTTTTGTTGCTCTTCCTTTATGTTTAGGAATAGCCTTGGCCAGCGGAGCCCCTTTATTTTCAGGAATAATAGCAGGGATTATTGGAGGTATTGTAGTAGGAGGAATTAGTCAATCTAGACTAGGAGTAAGTGGTCCTGCTGCAGGTTTGGCAGCCATAGTTCTAGTTTCCATTAAAGATTTGGGAGGATTTGAATTTTTTCTGGCAGCTGTTGTAATTGCTGGAGCCTTTCAAATTCTATTCGCAGTGATGCGCCTCGGGAAGATTGCTCAATATTTTCCAACCGCAGTTATTAAAGGAATGTTGGCTGGTATCGGTATTATAATAATTTTAAAACAAATACCCCATGCCTTAGGTTATGATGCTGATTTTGAAGGAGATGAATCATTTTTACAGCCAGATGGTGAAAATACTTTCACGGCAATCTTTAGTGCTTTCGAGCATATTTCTATTGGAGCTTGTATTGTTAGCATACTTACTATAGTTATATTGCTTTCATGGGACAAGATAATTTCCAAGCATTTACCAGTGCTTAAAATTATCCCAGCCACACTACTTTCCGTATTAGTGGGAGTAGCCTATACCATGCTGAGTCCATCAATTTCAGCAGAATTCATTATCGAACAAAATCATCTTGTTGATATTCCAATCGCAAGTAATTATAAAGATTTTATATATCAATTCAGTTTACCCAATTTCAGTTTAATCGGGGAGAGTAAACTTTGGATAGTTGCAGCAACAATCGCGGTAGTGGGGAGTATTGAAACTTTACTCAGTGTAGAAGCAACAGACAAACTGGATCCCATTAAACAAATTACTCCGCCAAATCGCGAGCTTCTTGCTCAAGGCGTAGGAAATACCTTATCTGGATTGATAGGGGGACTTCCTATGACTCAAGTTATCGTGCGTAGTTCAGCAAATATTCAGAGTGGGGCTAAATCTAAAAAATCGGCCATATTGCATGGGTTCTTCTTACTATTCGCTGTAGCTTTTGTGGCTCCATTTTTAAATAAAATCCCCTTAGCGGTTTTGGCTGTCATCCTTATATTGATTGGTTACAAGCTTGCTAAACCTTCTCTTTTTAAACAAATGTATAAAGCGGGTTGGAGCCAATTTATTCCATTTATTTCAACTATAATTGGAATAATTTTATTAGACTTACTAAAAGGAATTGGAGTTGGAATCCTTGTATCTATAGTATTCATTTTATACAAGAGTTATAAGAACTCTCATTATGTGGTGAAGGAGAACAATGAAGGTACTAAAACAATCCATTTAGCCGAAGAGGTAACATTTATGAATAAGGCCAAACTGCTTGAAGAACTTTCCAATGTAGCGAATGATTCAAACTTAATAGTTGATAAAACTAAAAATCGTTACTTAGACTATGATGTACTTGAGATACTTGAAGATTTTAAAGTTACGGCTAAAGAAAAAAATATAAATTACACAATTAAATCAAACTAAAATGGAAGTAAAATTTTATAACCAGTTGTTAGCGAATAATAAAAAGTGGGTTCAAAAGCAACTTGATGAAAATCCAGATTTCTTTAATGAACTTGCTAAAGGGCAACAACCACCTTTATTATGGATAGGATGCGCAGATAGCCGCGTTCCAGCGAATGAAATCATTGGCGCAAAGCCCGGAGAAGTTTTTGTTCATAGAAATATAGCAAACATGGTTGTTCACTCCGACATGAATATGCTAAGTGTTTTAGATTATGCCGTGAATGCCTTAAAGGTAAGGCATGTAATCGTTTGTGGCCATTATGGTTGTGGGGGCGTTAAAGCCGCAATGGGTAACCAATCCATTGGGTTAATAGACAACTGGGTTCGACACATCAAAGATGTATATCGTTTTCATAAAACTGAACTTGATGCCATAGAGGATGAGAACGAAAAATTTAACGCTTTCGTTGAATTCAATGTTAAAGAACAAGTGCTAGACCTAGCCAAAACATCGATTGTTCAAGCAGCATGGAAAAACAACCAACCATTATATTTACATGGATGGGTTTACGGAATTGATTCAGGTATTGTTAAAGATTTGAATGTTAACATCACATCCAATGAAGATTTGGAAGAAGTGTATCAGCTAAGTTTTTAGTATATACTTAAAATAGTATGTAACTGGCATTGTTTGCTTCAGTTCACGGGTGAATTCCTATCTTTGAGGAAACAACCCACAACTAACATGTCTGATGAAATGAAACCCTGTCCGAAGTGCAGTTCTCCTTATGGATACCAATTGTACGAAGGTTTGTATTCTTGTCCAGAGTGTCTGCATGAATGGAATCCTAATGAAATGTCAAAAGAAGGTGTCTTCGAAGTCCTAGATTCAAATGGAACAACACTTCAAGATGGCGACGCTGTGATAGTAATCAAAAACTTACCTGTCAAAGGTGCATCTGGCCCAATAAAAAAAGGAACCAAAGTGAAGAACATCCGCTTAACTGATGGTGACCATAATATCGATTGTAAAATTGATGGATTTGGATCAATGGCTTTAAAATCAGAATTTGTTAAAAAGGCCTAAGCTCAAATGCAACTACATTTAGGATTATTGCTCGCATTTATTCATCGATCAATTCAGTGATAAACATTATTTTTGATTCAAACAAATAAACACATTGGAACAAGTCGACTGGTTAATTTTTGGGGTTTATTTAGTCTTTGTCTTTCTCCTTGGGATTTGGGTGTCCAAGAAAGCAAGCACGGGTATTGAATCATACTTTGTTGCTGACCGAAATTTACCTTGGTGGTGGCTTGGAATCTCTATTATCGCCACGACTTTTGCAGCAGACACTCCCTTAGCTGTTACTGGAATCACTGCTAAAAATGGTATTGTTGGCAACTGGCTATGGTGGAGCTGGGCGGCAACATACATTACTGTTGCGATATTTTTTGCTCGTCGATGGCGAAAAAGTGAGGTACTCACTGACGTGGAATTTATCGAGTTACGCTATGATGGCAAACAAGCGGCGTTGCTGCGAGGCTTTAAAGCCTTCTTTTTTGGCGTAATTCTCAACTGCTTTATTTTAGGCTGGGTGATTACAGCTGCTGTCAGTATTGCAAGTCCTTTTATTGTTTGGCAAGATTTGCTTCCTTGGCTTTATAATACTTTTGCAAGTATCTATCCATCCTTCTTGCTTTTTAAGGGCGATATAAATGCTACAATTACAATTTTAGCCTTGTTGATCATTGTGTTAAGCTATAGTTCTCTTGGCGGTATTCGCGGTGTAATATTAACCGATTTAGTGCAATTTGCCATTGCTATCTTCACATCAATTTTCTTCGCATACTATGCGGTTACTGAATTGGGAGGAATGAGTGTCATACAAGAACAGCTCATCGATATTTATGGCACACAAAAAGCTCAACATCTGACTGAGTTTTTACCTTCTATAGATAATCCTTTATTGCCATTTCAAATTTTCCTCATCTATACCTTGATGCAATGGTGGGTGCGCTTTGATTCAGATGGGACAGGATATATTGCTCAGCGAATAAATACTGCGAAGAGTGCAGAAGATGCTCAAAAAGGATCTTTGCTTTTTGCAGTGGCTTTTATTGCCTTAAGAACTTGGCCATGGATAATCATTGGTTTAGTATCGCTTGTTATGTTCCCTATCGGAAATGAAAGCCTAAACTATATCGAAGAAGGTAAGCTGGTTGCTACAAGTAGGGAAGTAGCATACCCGGTTATTATGAAATTATTGCTTCCTGCAGGATTGTTAGGATTAACATTTACCAGTCTAATGGCAGCCTTTATGAGTACGGTTGATACCCACCTTAATTGGGGAGCAAGTTACCTAACGAATGACGTTTACCGGAGGTTTATCCATAAAGAAGCTTCTCAAAAAGACTTAGTGAAATTCAGCAGAATAATGGTAATTATAATTACAGTTTTAGCTGTTTTAACTTCTTCGCAAATGGATAGTATCGAAGGTGCCTGGAAATTCTTCATTAATGCAGCGGCTGGTTTAGGTATAGCTCAAATTTTACGCTGGTTTTGGTGGAGAGCAAATGCATACACAGAAATTAGTGCCATGATCGCAGCTATTGTTATCACTTTCATTCTTACCTGGTTAAAACCCGTAGATGCAAGTGAGCATTATGATACCTATGGACTTGTTTTAATTACTTGCATAACACTTTTTATAGCGGTAATAACAACTATACTGACACCTGCAGTGAAAGAAGAAAGACTGCGAGATTTTGCGACAAAATGCTTACCCGTGGGTCTTTGGCGAAATTATGTGGGTTTAGATGAATCCGTACCAAAATTCACCCACACTTTTATCATGTGGATTCTTGGTCTAACAGTTAGCTTTGCCGGATTATTTGCCATAGGTCATTTTATTTTTAGTCGCTGGTTAATGGGAAGCTTGTTAGCTATACTATCGATATCCGCCATGGGGCTGTTGTTTAAAATGATGCAAAAAGAAAATAAGTACTTTTAGTATTTTAGCACACGGAGAATTTATCTATGAGAAAATTACTATTGATAACAGGATTGTTATCGGGATTGATATCGTTTGGGCAAGGAACATATACACCGCTGAATACGGCAACATATCACGAGATGGATCGATTGGATATTCAATACGGCAAAATCCTTCCTATGCCCCATACAGCGGTGAAACCTTATAATAAAAAATGGTTGGCTGAGTATGCTGAATCGATGTATAATTCGAATATCGAAATATCACCTCAAACGCGCTTCAATCTGGAATATTTACTCAACGACAATAGCGAATGGGTGGATTCGTTTGACCTTTCAAAAAAACCACTTTTTAAAATATTTTATCCTGAACGTGCTTCCATGCTCGCCGTAAATACTGATGCATTCACGCTGCGACTAAACCCTGTTTTACAGATGCATTTTGCACCTGAGCTGGACGATAAACTCACCTTTAACATTACCCGTGGTTTTGAGTTACGAGCCTATATCAAAAAGCGACTAGGATTTTATTTTCATTTAGGTAGTAACCTTATGCGGTTTCCAACTTTCGTGCGCGATGAACGGGTCAACAGACCATTCGAACATGTCCCGGGAGATGCTTATTACAAATCCTACAAAGTAGGAGGACAGGATTATTTTACTACTCGAGGATACATGACTTTCAATGTTATTGACCACCTCGACTTCCAGTTTGGTTACGATAAAAATTTTATTGGGAATGGATACCGCTCGATGTTATTGTCAGACAATGCGGCAGCTTCTTTATTTCTAAAAATGAACATCAGGGTATGGAAAATCAACTATCAAAGCATTTTTACTGAATTGACAGGTCAATATGATAGGGGAACAGACCGTTTACTCGATAAAAAATATGGTGCATTTCACCACCTCAATTTCAGCGTAACCAAGTGGTTAGATTTAGGTGTTTTTGAAGGAGTCATCATGTCGCGGAGCAATAACTTTGAATTGCATTACCTCAATCCGCTGATTTTCTACAGAAGCATAGAACAAAATTTGGGTAGTCCCGATAATGCATTAATTGGATTTGATTACAAAGCGAATGTGGCTAATACCGCACAATTCTATGGACAATTTGTAATGGACGAGTTTAATTTCGCTCAAATCAAACAATTTAATGGTTGGTGGGGTAACAAATACGCTTTGCAGCAAGGATTTAAATACATTAATGTAGGCGGTGTTCAAAATCTCGATGTACAGTTGGAGTACAACATGGCAAGACCATTTATATATACGCACAGCCAGAAATCAGGTCAACAATTGGCCAATTACACGCATTATAACCAAGAATTAGCACATCCTTTGGGTGCAAATTTTAGAGAGGCTTTAGCGATTGTGAAATATCAACCAGCCAAACTTCCCGAGTTAAACCTTCAAGTAAAATACATCAATGCGGTTCATGGCAATGACACTACCGGAACTTTGTATGGTGGAGATATTTTTCAAACTTCGAATGGCAATTTAGCCACCAACGAATTTGATAATTGGGTGGGGCAGGGAACTGCCTATCGAACGAATTTCATAGAATTTATGGCTTCTTATCAGTTCTGGCACAACATGTTTGCTGATTTTAATGTTAGTTATAGATCAGTGAACAGTGACATTGACGAAGAAGATAAACACGTAGTTTGGATTGGTGCTGGTCTGCGGATGAATTTAGCCTTCAAATCAATGCACTATTAAAGCGCTTAACGATGAAGATTTACACAAAAACAGGGGATAAAGGTGAAACCGGTCTCTTTGGGGGACAACGTGTTTCTAAAGCTGAGTTAAAAATTGATGCTTATGGAACAGTTGACGAACTAAATTCCCATATTGGCTTAGTCAAAGATGTTTGCAACAATGATCAAGTTGTTCATCTTAAACAAATTCAAGAAGAATTGTTTACTATTGGTGCCTTACTTGCTACACCTGCAGACAAAACAAACAGTTACTTTACACCTATCCAACAAGAATCCATAGATAAGCTCGAAATGCTTATAGATGATATGAATTTAACACTTCCTGACTTAGATGCATTCATACTCCCCGGAGGACATCCCCATGTTTCTTACTGTCATATTGCCCGAACTGTTTGCCGAAGAGCTGAACGATTAAGCGTTCAATTGTCAAAAGTTGAAGATGTTAATGAGCTCATTGTCATTTACTTAAATAGGTTGTCAGACTACCTCTTTGTCTTGGCTAGAAAATTAGCTAAGGAATTAGGTGCGCAAGAGATTAAATGGCTACCGAAAAAATAAAAGAAAAGCTTTAATAATTTGCTAAAATAGCTTATTTTTGCACGCTAAAAAAATTGAACGCCTATGTTTTGGACATTAGAACTTGCGACGTATCTAGAAGATGCACCTTGGCCATCAACAAAAGATGATTTGATTGATTATGCTATACGATCAGGTGCACCAGTTGAAGTTGTAGAAAACTTGCAGGAGCTGGAAGACGACGACGAGATTTACGAAGGGATCGAGGACATCTGGCCCGATTATCCAACCAAAGATGATTTCTTCTTCGACGAAGAAGAATATTAAAAGTCATTATAAAATCCCTGCCTTGATGCAGGGATTTTTTTTTAGATTTTAACTAGATTTCAAATAGTAATGTCTAGGCATTGTTAAGCTTATCTTTTACTATTCCAACTAATCCGCTTACTTTTGCAGCTCAAT
>JAFMKE010000059.1 GCA_017853115.1 Verrucomicrobiota bacterium | reverse complement strand
TATGAATCCGACGCTCTAACCATCTGAGCTACCTTGGCGTAACTTCCTAATAAAGGACTGCAAAAGTAAAACTATATTTTTAATGTATCAAAAAAAAGGTACTTCATTTTAATCTTAATACTTACTTAAACATTATTGTTGTTCAAGTGTTACAAAAGCAACCAAAGCTCCAGGGTATGAGTGTACAAATGAACTGTTCGAGATGCGGAATTGAAGTGCTTTGTAATGAAAAAAAAGGGAATATAGCTTTTGAGAATGATTTAGTTTTTATTGAACAAACCAAAATATTCTTAAAAAAAACATTATACAATTGTTTGTGTTCTCAATGCAGTAAGGATATAAATAATCTAGTTTGTGATTTACTTAAGGAAGAAGAGATAGGAGAACTTCAATTAGGTAAACACTATTATATGGAGGTAGGTTATATGGTATTCACAGAGTACTTTCACATGATTAGGGGGTATTGCTGTAAAAGTAACTGTCGACATTGTGCTTATGGGTTTAATCCCGAAAATCTTGTTAAGCGATCTAAATAAATCTTTTTTCAAGCAGATATCTGATGATTGTTTCAGTTCCGCCAGCCCTTTTTTTCACGTATTGAGCGGCAATTTGTCCTGCTTCTTTTGCGAAATCTTCATTCATTAGCAAGACTAGAGACTTTTGCTTTCCTGACTTACTAGATAATTCAAGCGCAGCATTCAGCGCAATTAAATCTTTAGCTTCTTTTGACTTAGAATGATTTGGGCCATAAAGTAGTGGTTTGCCATAAACCCCCGCCTCTAATACATTGTGGACACTTTTATCAAAGCCTCCACCAATATAACAAATATCGCCATAGCGATATAGTAGAGATAGGATTCCTATGCGGTCAATTATCAAGACTTGTGCAGCTCGTTTATCGATGCCATTAGAATATAAAACAGCCTTAGGGAAGGTTTTTAGTAGTTGTTTAATTCGTGATTCATTGACATCATGCGGTGCAATTATAATTTTTAAATCTTTAAAGTGCTTGGTAAACTCCGCAACAATTGTTTCATCCTTTGGCCAAGAGCTTCCTACTATAAGCGTTTTTTGTCCATTTATAAATTCTACTATTATCTCATCGCTAAAAGCTGTTTCACTTCGTTTAATAACTGCGTCAAATCGCGTATCCCTTGCCAACGAAGAGTTTATGAAATTATGTTCTCGAAGCAGTTGCAAAGACATATCGTCTTGTACAAAACAATGGCTAAATCCTTTGAGCATTTTTTGATGTAGAACTCCATAGGATTTAAAAAACAACTGCGATTTCCTGAATATACCAGCCACTAAAAAGTGAGCGATATTTTGCTTGCGGAGTTCACTTAAATGGTAAAACCAGAACTCATATTTGATAAAGAAAGCCGCTTGGGGATTAATGGCTTTAATTGTGTTGAAGGCATTTCGTGGAGTGTCCTTGGGAAGGTAGTAAACCGCTTTAGCTAATGGAAAATTAGCCTTGTACTCATATCCAGAAGGAGAGAAGAAAGTAAGAACAATGGGATAGTCTAGTTCTTTGTAGCACCATTCTATAAGGGGGCGTGCTTGTTCAAATTCACCTAAAGATGCGCAATGAAACCACAATGTTTTTTCTGTAAAGGGTTTAATCGTTTGAGTGGATCTACCTTGAACGAAAAGACGTGCTTTTTCATTGAACGGACTGGCTAAGGCGATTATTCCATGATAAAGACCTATAAAGATTCGATAGATAAGTTTGGAAATCCACATAAAAAGGATTTTAATAAGTATAGTACTGACTACCGGAACTTTCCCCGATGTAAACAGGGATAATCCAGGAAAGTTTGAAGCCATACATTAAATCTATCCGACTATCATTTAGCGGTTTTTGCATATAAAAATCTAATGGTCTTCTATTTTTGGTGAAGGCTTCAGTAATTTCAAAACCAAAACTTAAATTAACAAATTTTCCTTGTTCTAAGCGGATCAAACCGATATACTGACTGAGCAAGATACCGTTTGAGAATCGATCATAACCCTTAGCATAATCTCCAGTTAATTGAGGAGTTATCTGTTTATCGACGTCAATTAAGATTTTGTGATGCATATAACCTCCACCAATTTTAACTAAAATGCCATTGCTTGGCTTGGTGGGTGAAAAGAAGAACGATTTACCGGCATTGACTTTCAGTATCGCACCCCTAAGATTTAAATTAACATCGTCGAGTATCCCATCATCCGTAATGATTTGACCGTTGCTTGTGATGGTATTCTCGATATGATTTTTTTCTTTTACACTTGTACCGAATAAAAAACCTCCCTCACCACCGATTAGCCAGTTTTTCCGAAATTTATAGTTTATGCTTAAACCAAATTGATATCCTGGGCCAAATCTTTTTGCAAAGTCAGCACCCGGAAGTTGGAAACTTAACTCAGGTGCAATTAAAAGCGCATTTTCAAAATTTACAGGATCATCCTTTTCTTGGGAGTGCAACGGAGAAAGTCCAAAAAACAAAATAAAAATCCATATCAATCTTTTCATAAAACAAATTTACTCAATTTCATTTCACCTACTTGAATTCATTCAGCTTTTAACAAATAAGACGTCTTTTAGTGATATATTTGCAGTATAATCAGGCACTAAGAATGAGAGCTATACAGATGGTTGACTTAAAAGCACAGCATGATAAGTTACAACCTACATTAAATGATAAAATTCTTGAAGTTGTAAACAGCACAGCCTACATAAAAGGTCAAGAAGTACAGCTTTTTGAGCAGGAATTAGCCGCTTATTTGGATGTAAAGCATGTCATTGCTTGTGCGAATGGTACGGATGCTTTGCAGCTTGCAATGATGGCTCTGGGATTAAAACCGGGAGACGAGGTAATTACTACAAATTTTACCTATGTTGCTACAGCTGAGATTATTGCATTGCTTCAGCTTAAACCTGTTCTTGTAGATGTTCATCCAGATACATTTAATATTGATATATCAGTAATAGAGAAAGTAATTACTTCAAAGACAAAAGCTATTGTTCCCGTGCATCTGTTCGGGCAATGTAGCCAAATGGAAGAGTTGATGGCCATCGCTAAGAAACATAATCTATTTGTAGTTGAAGATACAGCTCAAGCGCTCGGTGCAGATTACATTTATCAATCTGGAAGGCGGCAGAAGGCTGGTACAATAGGTGATATAGGGACGACATCATTTTTCCCATCGAAGAATTTAGGATGTATGGGCGATGGAGGTGCCTTGTTTACTAATGATGATGACTTGGCCTTGAAAATACGTATGATTGCCAATCATGGTCAGTCGAAGCAATATTATCACGATTTAGTAGGGGTGAACTCCCGCCTGGACACTATTCAAGCTGCGATATTGAGAATAAAATTGAAGAATCTTGATGAATATGGTGCCCTGCGAGCGAATGCAGCGAGGGTTTATGACGAATTACTAAAAGACATAAGTGGAATAATTACGCCAGTTCGTATTGGATATTCCAATCATGTTTTTCATCAATATGTGCTTAAAACGCATGAAGTTAATCGAGATGGATTGATTAACTATTTAAAGAGTGTAGATATACCTTGCAATATTTATTATCCGGTTCCTCTGAATGAGCAAAAGCCATATATGGATAACTCTCGTGAGTTTCCTGTGACGAAGGCCTTGTGCCAAAGTGTATTTGCCTTACCGATGCATACAGAACTAGATTACAAGCAACAAGGATTTATAGTTAACCAGATAAAAAGATATTTGAGCTTATGAAAATTTGCGTAATAGGTACTGGATACGTTGGTTTGGTTTCAGGAACATGCTTCGCTGAAACTGGCAATACGGTTATCTGTGTGGATATTGATGAGAATAAAGTAAAGAGATTGAGTTGCAAGGAATGTACCATTTATGAACCTGGTCTCGAGATATTATTAGAACGTAATGTAGATCAGGGGCGACTGTCATTTACGACCGATTTAAATGATGCAGTTGAAAAATCGGATATCATTTTTCTAGCCTTACCAACTCCACCAGGAGGCGATGGGGCCGCAGACTTATCCTATGTTTTGGGTATGGCGGATACGCTCGGAAAGATCATTACTGATTATAAAATTATTGTCGATAAAAGTACGGTTCCTGTCGGTACAGCAGACTTGGTTCACAAAGCTATTGCTCAAAATGCGCAAGTGGAGTTTGATGTGGTTTCCAACCCTGAATTTTTGCGCGAAGGGGTAGCGGTAGATGATTTCATGAAGCCAGATCGTGTGGTTATTGGTACTTCTTCTGAGAGAGCCCGTAAAATAATGGAACGCTTGTACCAACCGTATGTTATGTCAGGTAATCCAATAATTTTTATGGATGAGCGTTCAGCCGAGATGACCAAGTATGCCGCGAATTCTTTCTTGGCAACTAAGATTTCATTCATGAATGAAATAGCCAATTTATGTGAACGAACAGGGGCAAATGTTGATATGATTCGTAAAGGAATGGGTTCTGATGATAGAATTGGGAAGCGTTTCTTATTCGCGGGTATTGGATATGGGGGGAGTTGCTTCCCGAAAGATGTGCAAGCCTTGGAAAAAACAGCACAGGATTACGCCTATGATTTCAAGATTTTGAATGCAGTAATGGCTGTGAATAAACTACAAAAACAATTGTTTTTTGATAAAATCAATTCAATCTATAATGGTGACTTATCAGGTAAGCGTGTTGCTCTATGGGGCTTGGCTTTTAAACCAAATACGGA
This sequence comes from Verrucomicrobiota bacterium, assembly GCA_017853115.1. Lineage (GTDB taxonomy): Bacteria > Bacteroidota > Bacteroidia > Chitinophagales > UBA8649 > JAFMKE01. The sequence continues at coordinate 6,884 of JAFMKE010000059.1, read as the reverse complement.
TGATATTCGAGAAGCCCCAGCTTTGGATTTAATTCAAAACTTGTTAGACGCTGGTGCAACTGTTAAGGTTTACGACCCTGAAGCAATGGAGAATGTGAAAGCTGTCTTTGGTGGAAATTTAACTTATGCCTCATCGATGTATGCAGCTACAGAAGATGCAGACTTTTTAGTTATCGCTACAGAATGGACGATGTTTAGAACACCAAATTTTGATGCCTTAATGACAAATTTAAAGGACAAGACCATATTTGATGGGAGAAATATTTATACCAAAGAAAATTTAGAAGAATTGGGATTCGTCTATTACAGTATTGGTAGACCATAAAGTTATGAAAAGAGTGTTGGTTACAGGAGCTGCGGGTTTTCTAGGTTCTCATCTATGCGATCGCTTTATTAAAGAAGGTTGTCACGTGATTGGCATGGATAATCTCATAACGGGTCGAATAGAAAATATCGAGCATTTGTTCCCGTTATCAAACTTTGAGTTTTATCACCATGATGTAACAAAATTCATTCATATTCCAGGTAAACTGGATTATATCTTGCATTTTGCTTCACCTGCTAGCCCTATAGATTACTTGAAAATTCCTATTCAGACCCTTAAGGTTAGTTCACTCGGAACGCACAATTGTTTGGGATTGGCTAGAGCTAAAAAATCAAGAATACTTGTTGCTTCTACATCGGAGATTTATGGAGATCCGCTGGTTCATCCACAAAATGAAGATTATTGGGGTAATGTTAATCCCATTGGACCGCGTGGTGTATACGATGAGGCTAAGCGATTTCAGGAGGCTTTAACTATGGCCTACCACAGTTATCACCAAGTGGAAACCAGAATAGTTCGAATATTTAATACTTACGGACCTCGGATGCGATTGAACGATGGTAGAGCCTTGCCAGCGTTTATCGGGCAGGCCTTGAGAGGTGAGGACATAACTGTTTTTGGCGATGGTTCTCAAACAAGGTCTTTTTGCTATGTAGACGATTTGGTTGAAGGAATTTATCGATTGTTGCATAGTGATTATGCTTACCCTATAAATATTGGTAATCCCGAGGAATTGAGTATGTTGGAATTTGCAAATGAAATTGTAGCTCTTACTCAAACAAAGCAAAAAATTGTGTTTAAGGATTTGCCTGAAGATGATCCAAAACAACGACAGCCAGATATTTCTCGAGCAAAGGAAATATTGGGATGGACTCCACAAGTTAAACGAAATGAAGGGCTAGCTATTACCTATTCGTATTTTAAATCATTGAGCAAAGAAGAGTTAAATCTTAAAGAACATAAAGACTTTAAAAAATTCACTTCCTAAAAAATGAGTACTTATTTTGCACATCCGACCGCAGTGATTGATGAGGGTTGTACTATTGGAGATGGTACGAAAATTTGGCATTTCTCTCATATTATGCAGCATGCCGTCATAGGCGAAAATTGTAATTTAGGACAAAATGTTGTTGTTTCACCTAAGGTTGTTTTAGGCCGTAATGTAAAAGTGCAAAACAATGTTTCTATATACACAGGAGTAATATGCGAAGATGATGTTTTCTTGGGTCCGTCTATGGTTTTTACAAATGTTGTGAATCCGAGGAGTGCAATAAATAGACGAAATGATTACCAAAAAACGTATGTTGGAAGAGGTGCAAGCATCGGAGCTAATGCAACAATCGTATGTGGTAATAATATAGGGAAGTATGCGTTTATTGGTGCAGGTACGGTAATCACTAAGGAAGTTCCGGCTTACTCTTTATGGGTTGGAAATCCAGGAAAACAGATTGGTTGGATGAGTGAATATGGTCATCGTCTTAAATTCGATGAGGACGGATTGGCCGTATGCGAAGAAAGTGGAGAGCAATATAGATTATTAATGAATCAAGTTTCGAAAATTTAGTTATGTATCAGGAAATACTGAAAAAAGAAAAAAAAATAGCGGTAATCGGTCTGGGTTATGTAGGTTTACCTATCGCATTGGAATTTGCTAAGAAGGTTTCTGTGATAGGATTTGACATTCACGCGGGAAGAGTTGAAATGATGAAGAAGGGTATTGACCCAAGTCAAGAACTCGAAAAAGAAGCATTTGAAGGAACTGATATCCTTTTTACTGCTAATCCCGATGATTTAAAGGATGCCAATTTTTTTATTGTGGCAGTTCCCACTCCTGTTGACACCCATAAAGTTCCCGATTTAACACCTGTGTTAAAGGCTTCAAAAACGGTAGGAAAAGCGCTTAAGCCTGGTGATTATGTAGTATATGAGTCTACAGTATATCCTGGATGTACTGAAGAAGATTGTATTCCGGTTTTAGAGAAAATGTCAGGGCTTACTTTCAAAAAAGATTTTAAAGTGGGCTACTCTCCAGAAAGAATCAATCCTGGAGATAAAGAACACACAATTACTAAAATAATTAAAGTAGTTTCTGGCTGTGATGATGAGTCATTAGAGAATATAGCGGAGGTTTATAAAATTGTAGTTGAAGCCGGAGTGCACAAAGCAACTACGATAAAGGTAGCTGAAGCAGCCAAGATAATAGAAAATACCCAACGCGATGTAAATATTGCGCTGATGAATGAGTTGTCAAAAATATTTGACAAGATGGGAATCAATACCTATGATGTATTGGAGGCGGCTGGCACTAAGTGGAATTTCTTAAAGTTTTTCCCTGGACTGGTTGGTGGACATTGCATCGGTGTTGATCCTTACTATCTAACCTATAAAGCAATTGGATTGGGATACAAACCAGAAGTGATTCTATCCGGTAGAAGAATAAACGACAGTATGGGGGCGTATGTCGCTCAGCGATTGGTTCAAAAACTTATTAAAAATGGAAAACAAATAGCAAACTCAAGGGTCTTGGTAATGGGCTCAACTTTTAAAGAAGATGTGGCGGATATTCGCAATTCCAAAGTAGTTGACGTAATAGGAGAGCTCAAAGGATTCTCTGTAAATGTTGACGTTATGGATGCCTATGCCGAGAAAGGGGAAATGAAAGAAGAGTATGGTATTGAATTGATAGATGAAATCAAGACCAAATACGATGCTGTAATCGTAGCTGTGAATCATGACAAGTATGTTCATTTAGATGAAGCTTATTTTGACAGTATTACAACCGATAATGCGATATTAGTTGATATTAAAGGAATTTATCGCGACACGATTAAAAAACTCGAGTATTGGTCATTGTAAAACAGAAAGATGCATAAATTATTAATAACCGGAGGTGCAGGGTTTATAGGTTCGCACGTTATTCGTTTTTTTCTTGAAAAATACCCAAACTACAAAATCTATAATTTAGATAAACTAACCTATGCGGGTAACCTTGAGAACCTAAAAGATATTGAAGAAAATCCAAATTATCACTTTATTAAAGGTGATATAGTCGACGCAGTTTTCATTCAAGATTTGTTTAATACAGAACAATTTGATGGGGTTATTCATCTAGCGGCCGAATCTCATGTAGATCGTTCTATTTCGAATCCGCTTGAATTTGTGATGACAAATGTAATTGGGACCGTTAATTTATTAAATGCGGCCAAAGCCAATTGGAACTCATTTGACGGAAAAAGATTCTACCATGTGAGTACAGATGAAGTATACGGGTCATTAGGTCAAACTGGATTGTTTACGGAGAAAACATCTTATGATCCCCATAGTCCTTACTCTGCTTCTAAGGCAAGTAGTGATCATTTTGTGCGAGCGTACAACGATACCTATGGCTTACCTGTTGTTATATCAAATTGCAGTAATAATTATGGATCACATCAATTCCCGGAAAAGCTAATTCCTTTGTGTATTAACAATATTAAGCATAATAAATCATTGCCAATATATGGTGATGGAAAGTATACTCGCGACTGGTTATGGGTCTATGATCATGCACGGGCTATAGATATGGTTTATCATCGCGGATTAGATGGTGAAACCTACAATATTGGAGGATTCAATGAGTGGCAAAATATAGATTTAGTTCGAACCTTGTGTACTTTAATGGATAAGAAATTAGGTCGAGCAAAAGGCACCAGTGAAAAACTTATCACTTTTGTAAAAGATAGACCAGGACACGATTTGCGTTATGCAATCGATGCGAATAAAATTAGAACGCACTTGGGATTCGAACCATCAGTTAACTTCGAAGAGGGCTTAGAAAAAACGGTTGATTGGTATTTAGCTAATGAAGAATGGTTGGAACACGTTACATCTGGAAGCTATAAGAACTATTACAAAACACAATACACTTCGTAACATGAAAATGTATATCAATAAATATCACGAAGAAAATCTGGAAAATAAGTCATTTTTAGTAACGGGAGGAGCTGGTTTTATTGGCTCTCATATTGTCAGTTATCTTTTGAAAAATGGTGCAGGTAAGGTTAGAGTGTTAGATAACTTGGTTACTGGTAGATATAGTAATATTCAAGAATGGGAAAACCATCCAAACTTCGAGTTTATTGAAGGCGATATAACAGATACAGCTTCTTGCCTTAGAGCCTGTGAAGGCATAGACTACCTTTCCCACCAAGCAGCCTTAGGCTCTGTACCTCGATCGATAAAAGATCCTGCAAGAACAAATGCCACCAATGTTGATGGTTTTTTAAATATGATGATTGCAGCAAAAGATTCTAAGGTAAAAAAAATAGTGTTTGCCAGTTCTTCCTCAGTCTATGGAACGGAAAAGTCATTGCCAAAATTTGAAGATAAGATTGGTGACCCCTTATCTCCTTATGCGGTGTCTAAATACACCAACGAACTCTATGCTAAAGTTTTTGGTACTACCTATGGAATGAAAATAATCGGCCTGAGATATTTTAATGTCTTTGGGCCTCGTCAAGATCCATCCGGACCCTATGCTGCTGTTATACCTATTTTTATCGATAAGTTGAAAAGTCAAAGTCCTGTGTATATAGATGGAGATGGTGAGCAGACAAGAGATTTTACTTTCGTAGAAAACGCCGTTCAAGCAAACGTAAGAGCTATGCTTTGTGAAAATGAAGAAGCATTTAATCAAGTTTATAACATTGCCTACGGAGAGAATTATTCAGTAAATTATCTTTTTAACTCGATACGTGAAGCATTAGGCTCAGCGCAAGATGCAATTCATCGGGAGAGTAGGAAAGGTGATGTAAGAAATTCTTTGGCAGATATTTCAAAAGCACAAGCATTGCTTGGATATAAACCTTTATTCAGTTTTAAAGATGGTCTACCTTTAACGGTTGAGTCATATAAATAATTCCTGTGTTTTCGATATTTAAAAACATTTTTCAATCCAAACCCAAAGCTGTCCTTAAAGATTTTTCAGACATTGCTGTTGACATGCATTCTCATCTTATTCCTGGAATAGATGATGGCTCCCAGTCTAATGAACAATCACTAGAGATGATTAAGCGTTTGGATGAATTGGGTTTTAAAAGATTGATTACTACTCCGCATATCATGAGTGGAGGATATGATAATAATACCCTGATTATCCAAGAAGGAAGGGATAAAATCAATAGCTATTTAAGTAATAATTCCTTAAACATCGAAATTGATTGTTCGTCAGAGTATTATTTAGATGGACATTTTGAAGATCTTATCAAGAAAAATGATTTGATGCCTTTCGGAAACAATTACATTCTGTTTGAGTTGTCTTATATGTTTAGACCAAGTAATATGGAAAATGTTATATTCGAATTGAGTTTAGAAGGATATCGGCCAATTTTAGCTCATCCAGAGCGATATAATTTTCTAGCAGATAAATCGCTAAAAGAGTATCGAAAGATTAAAGAACAAGGTGCTTTACTTCAGCTTAATTTGTTTTCTTTGGTAGGAGGTTATGGCCCAAGAGCTAAGGCAATTGCCGAAGACTTAATAAAAGAAGGCTTGGTAGATTTTGTAGGGAGTGATTTACATAAGCCAGCTCAGCTTGGTTATTTTGAAAAGTTACTGGAATCACAAGCTCTGATGAATCTTATTGAGCAAAGCAATTTAAAAAATAAAGAGTTGTTAGCGTGAAATTTACAGCAACAGATATAGAAGACCTTTGGGTAATAGAGCCCCAAGTATTTGAGGATCATCGAGGATATTTTGTTGAAACCTTCAATCAAAAGGAATTCAAGGATGCCACAGGATTAGCAATAAGCTTTGTTCAGGATAATGAATCCAAATCATCGAAAGGTGTTCTTAGAGGTATGCATTTTCAAAAAGGAGAATGGGCGCAAGCCAAACTAGTTCGTGTACTTGAAGGCATGGTACAGGATGTCGCTGTTGATTTGCGGCCGAATTCTAAAACTTATGGTAAATATTTTACCATCGTTCTTTCAAGTCAAAATCGGAAGCAGTTATTTGTACCGAGAGGCTTTGCTCATGGGTTTTTAGTCTTAAGTGAAACTGCCGTATTTTCCTATAAATGTGATAACTTTTATAACAAAGATAGTGAAGGCGGACTAGCTTATAACTGCCCTAAATTGGGGATTCCTTGGGAGATGAAAGATGAATCACTTAAACTGTCAGCGAAGGATTTGATACTTCCTGGTTTATAGGGTATATACTGCACTGATCTCGGAATATTTTAATCTCAGACTGACTGATTTCCGCTATGCCCAGATCGTAGCAATATTTAATTGTCTCTTTTTTAGAATAAGTCATTAAGTGCGTATAATATTGAAACTTAAAGCTATTCCATTCGAGGTATTTTCGAGGAATACTGTTTCCATACTTTTGAAGACACTCTTGAAGAATCTGTCTATTTTTTTTGAGTATTTTATTGATTTGCCTTACCACCTCAAGATTATCTCGATTGCTTTTGGAATGATAACTTACGCGACAATAATCATCACAAAACTTTTTATCACTTCTTCCTTGTAAAGGACGCTGACATTCTTTGCAAACATTTTTCATGAGAGCAAATTAG
>JAFMKE010000199.1 GCA_017853115.1 Verrucomicrobiota bacterium | reverse complement strand
AAAACTTCAATACTATCAATCTGGGGAGAGTTAGGAGCTAAAATAGTTATCACGGTATCTTTCTGACAAGCCAAAGTACTATCGAACACGGTAAGCGTATAGGTCCCACCACTTATATTAATGGCATCTTCCGTTGGGGCCAAGCCATTGCTCCATTGAAATCCATAGTTGCCCGATCCACCATTTATAGTGACATCAATACTACCATCATTGTTGCCACATGACGGAGCCACGGTAGTATAGGTAATATCGATAGGACAGCAATTCGTGGTAATCACATTTACCGTTACCGAAGCGGAATCACTTGCACAACCTGCGGAATCGGCTACTGTAATTGTATAGGTTTGATCAGCGCTCGGACAAACATTGGGCGTCAACGAATTCGAAGCCGTCATATTGGTAGTTGGAGACCAGTTAAAAATACCCGTGTAAACAATTTCTGGGTCGTCAAAAGATATATCCCAACCATTTAAGAATCCAACAGGCAGCGTACCTCCAGATAAATCAAAAGTACCTGTAAAGTTCAAGGTCCAAACGCCATCCGGATCACAACCATTTAAATTCGTTAACGGATCAATAGGCTGGAATGTGCCATTGTATGGGCTAGAACCGGCACTAACTGGCGTGGTACTAGTCAAGTCAAAACAAGTATTATTAAGCGTAGTGCCAGTTAAGTCTCCAGCATTAGCTAAAATTATCGAGGAACCTCCCGGACAATCCAAACTAATCTCAAAGGGTGTTAAGTCACCAGCTACCATAAGGGCATCACCGATACAAACCTGTGTCAACTGTCCAGTTTGCAAACTTGTAGTATTCAAATCCGTGATATTAATATTCATAGACAGCGTAGCCGTATAAATCGTGGGGCAAGTGCCTAGAAATGGAACATTAGAGCCGTCGGGACAAGTACAGCCACCAAAATTTGTACACGGTAGAAGTAAATTGACAAGCTCCTGCGCTGTTGGTAATCCTGTCAGCGCCGATATCTCACTATTCGAATAAGTAGGTGTTTTTGCCGGACTAACAATAATACTTGCTTCCGCATTCAAATCTACACATTGGCCATCGCAAATCGTTGTATCCGGAGCTGCAGAAACTCGAAACACAGGAGGAACAACATTTACGGTTACCTGATCCGTACAGGTCGTTGTACCATTGGTCATGGTAACGGAGTATGTAGTTGTGGTTTGTGGACAAACAGGCGTGGGATTATCTCCTCCCCCATTACCTACCCCATAAGAATAACCATCGTGCGCCCACGTAATATTGAACGTTGGATCATTAAAATAAATGTTTACATTATCCAAACCCCAGTGATCATAATCAGCACCAGAATCATTATCCTGAAACCATCGAATTTGGGTATTGGCCGTTAGAGCGGCTGCAGGCAAAGAGAAACACCAGTTGTTCCAATTGATAAGTGAAGCATCATTGCCCCCATTGGGATCGAAATAATTGATAGTCACCCAAGTTACTCCGTTATCTATCGAATACTGCAAATAAACCCCTTCATCTGGTTCATCCGGGCCTTCGCAAGGACTCGCATCGCCTTGTTCGGCAAACAACATATCAAAACATATAGTGGCACCAGCAGTAGCACCACTAAAATCAAAATTTGTAGTGGTCATTTGACGAGGAACACCCGTTGCATCTCCCATCCATAAGTGGGGTGTGCCATCTACCCCCGAAGGATCACAGGGATTGGAATAAGTCGCTTGTGCAGTAGACTGCCATCCGGTTGGGGCACCAGAATTGAAATCCTCGGTAAATACAGAGTTTCCCTGCCCCTCGCCAAAGGCGGTCAGTGTAACACATGTTCCACAGGTAATATCTGATGGTAAAGCCGTGGCCGTCACTTCACATTGCGCAAACAAATGATTCCAAATAAGTAATTGTAATAGAAGCGATAAAAGGACATAATTTCGCATAGCTGTGGTTTTTAAAAGGTGACTAAAAATAAAAAATTATCTTAAGAAGGTGTAAAGTAATTCCCTTAATATTTAACTAATTTTTAACTTGTCTGCATGATATTAAAAGAATGGGAAGCTGGTGGTAATTATTTTAGTTATCAAAACAATAAAATATTTTACCGAAAGCGCGGCAAAGGTGAGCTATTGGTAGTTTTTCACGGATTCCCAACATCCTCTTGGGATTGGCATAAAATGAGTCAAGAACTGGAAGAAAGTTTCGAAGTTCTATACTTCGATATGCTGGGATATGGTTTCTCAGATAAACCTAAAATTTTTAATTACAGCATACACCAACAAGCAGACTATGCGTTGGCCTTATTCGAACATTTAGGCATCAAGGATTTTCACATCTTGGCTCATGACAAAGGAGATACGGTTGTGAATGAAATCCTTGCCCGTCAACTTGAGGGTAAAGTGAATCTGCATATTCGATCTTGTTGTTTACTCAATGGAGGCTTGTTTCCTGGAATCCACAAGCCAAGACTTGTTCAAAAGGCATTAATGACCCCTCTGGGGAAATACATCGCCCGTTTGTATTCATTCAAGATGTTTCAATCCACGTTTCGTAAAATTTTTGGACCACAGACACAAGCATCAAATACGGAACTCGAACAATTATGGTGGCTAATGAATCATAAGGAAGGCATGCAAGTATTCCAT
>JAFMKE010000198.1 GCA_017853115.1 Verrucomicrobiota bacterium | reverse complement strand
CGATCAACAAGGTTTGGATGAATGTATCTACACAAGAGCCGTTGCTCACGATTAGTGTATAAGTAGTCTCCTGATCAATAGTAGCGGTTGGATTAGCTATATTGCTGTTGTTTAAACCTGTCGAAGGCGTCCATGAATAGCTCACATTAGTCCCTGAGATCGGATCTATGCCCAGGGTAATCGGAATGTTTGCACAGGTCGATAAAGTATCCAGTATTTGCGAGGAGTTGCCAATAATTGTGAAGCTTCGGGATAAGGAGTCAGCGAAATTACAGGAGTTAGAATCGATCATTAAGAGGCTAACGGTATATTGTCCCGCCTCTGTAAATAGGTAGTTCAAGTCATAGCTTTCGATAATAGAGTCATTGACTTGCCAAATAAACGCACTCGCGCTTGTGTCGTCAAAAGCCGTTTGTGATAAGTTTTCGAAGAATAGATCTTGTGGGATACAATCGACCGGAGGTAGGCTGAAATCAGCGATAACAGATGGGGGAGAGAAGGCGTACTTTACTAAGCCAAGATTGCAGGAATTGTTGTTGTTCCAAAAACCAATTGAATCTACTGGAACAGTTGGAAAATCTTGATTTCCGCCACACCCAGCACAAACTGCCTGATAAATAACCCCTTTTTTATCAAATCGGCTTGTGCCACCATCGACATGCTCTGCGCTTAGTTCACCACCAAAAAATGAGGCATAAATTAAAGAAGAAGCATTATCGCGCATAACCATGAAATAGAAGTCAGCGTTGTCTGTTGTTGGGTCAAGTGCATCGGTGGTGATATCGAGTCCAGCTGTTCCGCTCAAATTGGTATTGCCGCCAAGGTTAGGTCCGCCCCAGCCACTCAGAAACACTTGATTGCATAAATCAACTAAAAAAGCGGTCGGAGAAATATCTGGGATACCGCTTTCATCGCCAAATCGTGTACTCCAGATGATACTGGAAACATCGGAATTGAATTTGGCCAGTAATTGACCTCCGTTCGGCTGATTATAGCTCGCGTTTTGAACCAAGGTGCCAGATGGTCCTTTGGTTTGTCCGAATATGTATACTTCATCGTCGCTGTTGCTATCCAAAAAATAAATTTGGTCATAATCGTTGGTTCCGTAATAGGTGCTATGCAAAAGGTTGAGCCCCGAACTATGAATTTTAGCGATAAATCCATCAGCTGAGCCGCCATTATAGGTTGCTTGCAAAGCATTACTAATCGGGAAGTCCTGCGATTGTGTTCCTCCGCCCAGTAAGATATTTTGATTGTTATCTAAGCTGATACTGAAGCTTGCATCATCGGAAGACCCGCCTAAATAGGTACTCCATTGCAAGTTGCTCAGGCTGGGATCCATTTTAAAAGCCACTCCATCCAATCCGCCAGCTAAGGAATCTTGGATGGCATTGATTACTGGGAAATCAGCAGAATAGCTGCAAGTAGTTACGAGGCAGTTATCATCTTGATCGATAAAAATCTCTCCACGTACCTCATCAGCATAATTATATTTTAGGACGGGCGAAAGGTTTAAGCCGTCATTTAGGCTTCCTCCAACATATGTTGAGGCAAGTAGACTGCTGCCATCTTCCGTAAAGCGGGAAACAATTAAATCAGAACCGAAGTTGTAAATAACTCCTAAGCCTTGAGATAAATCGCTTAAGGTTCCACCTGCAAATGTAGAATCAAAACATCCTGTTGTTGTTGGGAAGTCGTCGGAGGAAGTCGTTCCCAAAACAAAAAGCTCATCATTGGAGTTGACCACAATACTGTGTGGCAATTCCGTTTGTCCTCCGCCGAGGTAAGTAGCATATATTCTGTTCAAACCATCTGGCGTGTATTTGCTAATCCCAATATCTGTGCTAGCCCCATTAAAGGTCACATCGAAAGCTCCCGGTGTGGTAATATAGCCTACGTTAAACACACTTCCTGCCCCGTAGGCGTTTCCCTCCGAGTCATAGGTCGCGGTATAGCCAAAGTTGTTAGCAGAAGAGCTGGAATATCTTGAAAACACGATGAATGGATCAATGACTAGAGGGATGCTCTTGTTATACCCCTGTGGAAATTCAAAGCGAATCGTTTCATTTTGAAGTACATATCGACAGGAGACTTCTTGTTTTTCCCCTTCAATAAACTGGTAAGCATAAGGTGCTTGTTCGATAAGGGTATTCACGCTCGTTTGAATATGCAGATGGCCATCATTGATAAACAAGTTGTCTGCGCCTTGGTATTCAATTTGAATGTTTGATGGATCAGCATGCGGTTTCACAAGGATGTCATATTTCATGGCATTATTCGAAGCATTCAGCTCGATATCAATACCGGGATAGCAATCATTGAATCGAATACGCTGATATGCGGGCACTTTACTTCGCCATTTGCTCTTATCTTTTCCAAGGTAATAGTTGTGGTAGTATGCGATGGGTTTAGCGCATTCTTGTTGCTCGGAGTTGAAGCTAGCACCATTGAATTTGACCTTCACGCAATGCCCTTGAATAGTCCATTCAGCATGTTTTTCATAGGCATAGGTTTGTTGATGATGTGCTTCAACTAAGTTATTTAAATCATTGATTGATAAAAGGTTGTAGTTAAATCCGTTTTCTTCCACATAGAGATTACCTTCAGTAAACTCTGCTTTAAAAAGTATATCCTTATCCCATTG
>JAFMKE010000058.1 GCA_017853115.1 Verrucomicrobiota bacterium | reverse complement strand
CTACTTATTCGCCAATTGCCCACAGGCGGCATCGATATCTTCACCGCGACTAACCCGAACTTTTGCGGTGACACCGTTCTTCTCTAAGAATTGAATAAAGGCGTCTCTTCTCGTTTTGTTTGCCTTGTGTAAAGTCACGCCCTCTACATTATTGTATTCAATGATATTAACAAAAGCCGGAACTTGCTTACACAACTTTAACAGGGCTTTCGCATCCTCAATGGAATCGTTGAATTGATCAAATAAAATATATTCAAAAGTGACTTTATTCTTTGTTTTATTATAAAAGTACTGCAAAGCGTCCATTACCTCTTCAATAGAATTACTTCGATTAATTCCCATAATCTCATCGCGCTTTTCATTGGTAGGGGCATGTAGCGACCAAGCCAATTTAAAATCTTTATTTTCATCAGCTAGGCGGCGAATCCCTCGGGCAATACCTACAGTGGAAAGGGTAATTCTGCGTGGGGCCATACCCAGTCCTTGGGGTGAAGTTATCTTTTCAATCGCGGACAAGACATTATCAAAATTCAGCAGGGGCTCTCCCATACCCATAAAGACAATATTACTTAAATGGTGCCCGTAGTTTTCTTGAGCTACCTTATTTAGCAAAACAACCTGATCGTAAATTTCTCCGGGATTCAAGTTGCGTTCGCGCTTAATCATTCCTGTCGCACAAAAGGCACAACTCAGTGTGCATCCTACCTGCGAAGAAACACAGGCTGTCATTCTTTTGTCTGCAGGAATTAAAACACCTTCAATGATGCGCTTGTCAAAGAGTTCAAAACCCAACTTAATTGTTCCGTCTACACTTTTTTGCTCAATTGCCGTATGAGCGCATCGGATTTCAAATTCCGTATTGAGGTGCTCGCGCAATTCCTTGGGAAGATTAGTCATCTCCAGGATATTGCTCAAGCCTTTATTCCAAAGCCAATCATAGAGTTGCTTAGCCCGAAACTTTGGTTGATTTAACGAGTTAAAGAGCTCTTCAAGTTCGAGTTGAGATAATGTGCGCAAATCTTTTTTCAAAAAAATAATTTTTTAAAGAATTCTTGAAACAAAGGTAAGGTGGTCTGCGTAAATACAAACATTAAACACGTATAAACAACAAAACCATGAAAAATATTCAATACTCCCTAATAATGATTTTTGCGCTGATGACCTCAATGGCATTTGCTCAAGAAAAACCTTATTTAGTTATCGAAGATAACGGTGAAAAATACGAAGTCTTACTAAAAATCGACAATGCTGACCAAGTAGAACTAGTAAACGTTCTTGGACAATACATAGCCGATGGTGAGAAAAAAATGTTACGAGTTAAAATAGACGCTGAAACGCTTCAAGCGCTTAATGGCGGCATGGCTTTAGTACATGAATTAGAAAAATGTTGTGATGTGGCTTCTTACACCGTTCTAGTTACGGACAAAAATGGGGAAGTTAATGGATACCCAGAAGTAACTGTTGACTTAAACTCTATTGCAATGAAAAACGCATTTGCACACGATGCAGATTAAAAATTAGGTTAGTTAGTTTTCGGCATACGCCGAGCAGTGTTAGTAAAAGGTTTAACCAAGCGTTAAACCTTTTTCTATTTAGTTTGCATCAAGAATCGCGATTTATTTTTATCCTTGAAACAAAGTAAAAAGACGTTTCGTATATCTCCTTACAAATCACAAAACTTCAGTAAAATGAAAAACTTACCATACGCTTTAGTCCTAATTTTTGTTTTCTCGATTTCATCTGCCTTTGCTCAGGAAAACCCGTACTTATTGATGGATGAACTTGATCAAACCGACTTAAGATTAAATATTGAGCAGTTTACTGAGACGCATACGATGCCCGGACGGAATAATTCCGCGGTAGATGGCGAAACAAATTTTTTGAACATCAATATAGATGCGGAAAGCATGGATGAATTTGAAGATAAAATGTCGATGATTAATGACTTGGCGAATGGTTTCGACCTTGCTTCGGCACGTAATAACTCAGATGAGCACACCGATTTAACAGTATTTCTTACGAAGGCTCAACACCAAGATTCCGAATATTCCTAAATACGATTGAAATATCGGTCTCAACAGAATAATTTTTAGCATAAAGAAGGTTTAGCTTTTTACCAGTTAAACCTTTTGTGTTTTTACGAAGGTTCATCGGACTAAAGATACCTTTTTGCAGTTCGGGTAATTTTAACTTCTCTTGTTTATCATTTTGGTCATAATAGCCTACCCAGGTGAAGGCCCCAAACAATACTTGCTTGGTATTGCGAAAGAAACCTCTTTTGTTTTTAACGAAGAGAACAATGAATGGGCTGGTGAGTAAAAGTAACATACTCGAGGAAATATCAAAACTGCGTTTTATCCATCGGGATCTCGCTGATGAGATTTTCAAATTGACATCGATAGCGTATAAATCGCCTGCGGTATTTTTAGAATTGCTACCGATAATACTTACACTTTCTTCGGGGAGAATTTTATAGTTTAACTGATTGCCGAAATCAGCCATGGTAGCGATTATTTGCTCTGAAGGAATATCCTTCCCACAAAATATTAACTCATCGATTTGATAGAGACTTACAATGTCAGCCAAACTTTCATATTCTCCCAAATACTCCCCTTCTGCAGCATCCAGCTTGTACGAAACAAAACCGATGCAATCAGCCTCTACCTCACTTTCTTTTAATAATGCAGAAGCCCGCCTGCTTTCTTCATTACCAACGATGAGTACTTTTTTCTTTTGATTGAGTTCAACACGCAGACTTTTATTATAGATTACATGATATAGCATGCGAGAGAAGCTTAATACCATACCCGAGCCAAGACCACCCAATAATATAATAGCCCTTGAAAAGCGCAAGTCCTCAGGTAAAAAACCATAAACAGCAGCAATCGCAACAGTTCCTAAAAACACGCCTCGCCATATTCGTTTAACCTTATATGGTTTTTCATAGCTTCCAACAATCAATTGAGTAACTATCCATATCAGGGAGTATAGAGGAATGATCCACTGAAAAAATTCAGCAGGATAAAATTCGGCGTTTACTTTAATCTTAATAGCCCAAAGTTGAGCTATGAGGGCTGTTAAACCTAGAATAAGTAGCCCATCTAAAACGGGATGAAAAATCTTCTTAAAAAAACTACCCGTCAGGCTAATCATAGCGCGTAGATAAATAGCGAACTGAATAGCTAGGGCGTATAGGCTCACTTGTGAAGAGCTGAAATGTTTTTTCGCAAAAATGAGCATAGCTTCGTAGAACATTTTCACATAATTCAAACTGCCTTTTTTGGTGCTTTCACCTTTGTAATGAATAATACTTGTATCTGCTATGTAGTAGTTTTTATAACCTTGTTTCAATACCTGGTAGGAAAGCTCAATATCCTCACCATACATGAAGTAATCTTCATCAAATCCGCCTATTTTTTTCAATAAATCAGCTCTGAAAAACATAAAGGCACCCGATAGCACCTCGACCTGGTGATTTTCATGTTCTGAAAGATAGCCCAAGTGATACTTGGCGAATATTTTTGATTTTGGAAACAAGGCAGATAGACCACTCATTTTACATAAAGCCACAAAAGGTGTTGGAATACTTCTTTTGGATTCAGGCAAGAAATTTCCTTTTCCATCTATCATGCGAACACCTATCGCTCCTGCATCATTGTGTCTTGTCATAAACTGAATGCACGCGTTTAAAGTATTTTCTTGGACAACCGTATCTGGATTCAGTAAGAGAATATATTTGCCTTTAGCTTCGTGTATACCTTGATTATTTGCCTTGCCAAAACCTACATTCTCTTGATTGGCGATTAATCGAACTTCCGGAAATTTACTTTGGATGAGTGCAGTTGAGTCGTCCGAAGAAGCATTGTCAACCACGATAACTTCTATTTCGAGACCTTCGGAAGCCTTGTACACAGCGCTTATCGCCTGTTCAACAAAATATCGAACGTTAAAATTGACTATTATGACGGAGACATCAATCATTTATACTTTAATGAGGCTGCGTGCATTATTCATAGATTCTTCAGAAATAGTTTGACCACTAAGCATTCGCGCAATCGCTTTTACATGTTGCTCTGCATCGAGGGTGGCTATCTTTGTTTCTGTTTTTTCACGCTCATCATTTTTATAAATAAAAAAATGTTGTTCCGCTTTCGCGGCAATTTGTGGTAGGTGAGTAATGGCAATTAACTGATGTTTCTTGCTAATCTTACGGAATACCTCGGCAACCTTTGCGGCTGTTTCACCTGAAATCCCCGTATCAATCTCATCAAAAATCAACGTGGGAAGAGATGTTTTTTGCGCTAACAATGCTTGTATACTTAATAATACTCGCGACAACTCTCCTCCTGAAGCTATCTTGTTCAGTGCTTGCTTAGTGAAACCTTTATTGGCGTTAAACAAGAATTGAACTTGGTCTTTTCCACTTGATGTAAACTCGTTCTTCTCAGTCCAATTCACTTCGAATACCGCCTCTGGCATTCCAACTTGATGCAAAGTATTTTGAATATCTTCGACTACTTGAATACTTGCTTTTTGTCGTGAAGAACGAAGTGCCAACGCGGCTTTCTCGAGCTTTTTTTTCAGCTCAATATGCGCTTTTTGCAGGGCTGAAATTTCTTCGGTATTTTGCTGTTTGGAAGAACACAAAATCTGAAGTTCATTCCGTAAGTTCATTAATTCATCAATCGAATGAAGCTGGTGTTTTTTGAGTAGTCGGTTGGCCTCATTGACACGCTCACTTAACTCATTGATTCGCTCCTCGTCGTATTCTGTGTTGGATGCTATATCTTCCGCTTCGTTTTTTATGTCTTCCAACTCGATAATTGAGCTATCAATACGTTCGCTTAACTTGGCGATATTTTCACTGAACTTTTGAATATCTTTCAACTGATAGAAAGCTTCGTTGAGTAAGGATAAAATGGAAGTCTCACCTTCATCTATAAGGTGTAGTAAGTTTTGTAACTGACTTTTTATACTTTCCGCATGGCTCAAAGTTGATAACTCATTTTCAAGGTCTTCAAGGTTTTCGCCTTCTAATTGCGCCGCTTCGATTTCTTGCAGTTGAAACTGGTTGTAATCATAATCCTGGTCAAGTTTAGCTTGATTTTCTTCTAGATTTTTGAGTTGCTTTTCAACTTGCTTGAATTCGCGGTACCGTCCTTTATAATCATTTAACAGGGTTTCATGACCGGCTGTGGCATCCACTACGGCCAATTGATAGGCTTCTTTGTTGAGTTGCTGCGTTTCGTTTTGTGAAGTCAGGTTCACTAAGGTTTCAGTGATCTGCCGAAGCGTTTCCAAGGTGACTGGCGTGTCATTGACGAAAGCCCGGGATTTACCATTAGGACTAATTTCACGGCGAATAATGGTGATTGCCTCATAATCCAAATCGAGTTCTTCAAAAAGCCTTTCAAGCTTATAAGAAGAGAGATCGAAACTAGCTTCTACAATACACTTACTATCGTCATTGTACAAAACCTTGGTGTCTGCGCGATCACCCAAACACAATCCCAATGCGCCAATAAGAATCGATTTACCTGCCCCCGTTTCACCAGTTATGATATTCAATCCCTTATCAAACTCAAGCCTTACCGCTTGGATAATTGCGTAGTTTTGTATGTCTAATTTACGAAGCATTGCTACTGCAAAATAACGAAATCATAGGAAGCAATTGGATATTTAACTCAATAATTTTTAGTTGCGCCGCTTTTCTGAGTGCTTGGGTCTTTTGGTTGAATAAACTGAAAATTACACGCGTCGATAACCTTGTTTTTCTTTTTGTCGGATTAACTTTCTTTTTTCTTTAATTACTTGAGCCACACTTTCATAGGACTTTATCAGCTTGCGACCTTTTGACCCGACCTTGCCGTAACGGATGACGATGTCGTTGAGATTGCCTGCTAATTCCCAGAATAAATGTTCGTTTTGGTTAATCTCCAAGCGGGTAAATAGCAGTTTGGATTCATCGTATTTTAGCTCGTCGAGAAAATCGTTTCGCTTTCCCTTGGGTACTTCAACTTGTTTATTTTGTTCAATTTCTTCTAAGGTCTTAGCTATAAGATTGAGCAGGCTTTCTTTGTTGCTTAAATAATCTATACTTCTTAGCATCAGCACATTCCATCCAAATGCGCGAAGAATTTCTGTTTTAACCAACTGACTTGTTGATTTGATGGACTGATCTTCATCATCATCACAAAGTAAACCTAGGGTGTATTGCTCATCATCTTCTTTACTGCGAACAACTAAGGCAAATTGTATGCTCGAGTAGCCATAGTTGTAGGTTACATCGTATCCTTTCTTACTAATAAATTGTCCAATATCCTGTATCCACGGCTTTGGACTTGAACTGTGTAAATCGCTGGTAGAATAATTATGGTCATTTCGTGTATTTTCTAAAAAAGCCAAATAGTTTTTCAAGCACATGGAACCAGGATTATCGGAAAGGATATCCTTAGATTGAATGGATGAAACCACCACCATGTGTTTTTTTGCTCGGGAAAATAGCACATTCAATCTGCGGTCTCCACCATCCTGATTGATGGGTCCGAAGTTAAGGTGAACATGTCCATTCTCATTTGGTCCGTAGCCTAAACTGATTAAAATAATATCTCGCTCTTCTCCCTGAATGTTTTCAAGGTTGCGAAGAAAAATACCATCAAAATTTTCATCGCTTGCATATTTCTCCTCAAGAAGTTGATTATAGTTTTTATCAAAGAACTTTAATTCATTCAAGGCAGATTGTATACAAGCTTGTTGACTGTGCGATAGGCATAGAATACCGATATTGAGCGCTTGCTGAGATAAAAGAAAGTGCTTTGTGAGCGCGGCGACATAGCGAGCTTCTACCTCATTAACACCGTTGACGTATTGTCCATGATTCATGTAGTGAAAAGCTAAGGCATAATCACGAACGCTCTTATAGTTAAATGCAGCTTGATTGACATTCTTCACTAATAAAGCGGGGCCAATGCTATTGGCAATACTTCTTGATGGAATGGTTTTTAACTTGCCTGCATAGAACACTTCATTGTTAAAGCGAATGAGTGCTTCGTCTTCACTGCGATAATGCCAATTTAAATGAATTAAGGGAAAGCTTTTTTTTGCTGCCGTAAGCAGTCCCTCATCTTCATTTTCCTCTGATGATTGGATGGTTTTTTCAAAAAACTGAGTGGGCGGAAGCTGACGCTCATCACCTACCACAATACATTGCTTTGCTCTGTATAGTACTGGGATACAAGCCGCCAGGCTTAACTGGCTTGCCTCGTCAAAAATAACCAAGTCAAAGCTTTCTTTCTCGAGAGGTAAAGCATCGGCTATACTATCTGGACTCATCATCCATACTGGTTTGATATGGTTGATGAATTCTTGCCCCGGACCTTCTTGCCAGGCTCTGAAACTTTGGAATGCGCGATGCTTGCTCGTTTCTTTTTCCAGAACTTTTAAGCCTGTACGGAGAGCATCCAATGTTTCTTTTTCTTTTGCTTTGAGTCTACTTTTTGATAACTGTGCCGTGCGAAGTATTTTCTGATAGGATTCATCATATTTAGCTTCTAATAGGAGCGCATTTAAACGAAGTACTTCTTCTTTTGCCTTGAACAAGGCTTCAACACTAGCCTTGTATTTTGGTCCACTTTGTTGGATGATCCAAGGATGTTGCTTGGTAATTTCCTGCCAGGTATTCAGTAAACATTGTTTTACCCGCAACTCATATGCTGCGTCGATTGTCCAAACAAAATGAAAGGCATTTTCATCGCTTGCGACGGATTTAAAGTATTCGAAGCTCTTTTCTATTGTGCCAATGTCTTCTTGAACTTGTTTTAATTGATGAAGCCCTAACTCGAGATCGTCTGTTTGCAAGAGGAGATTCTCCCCTTGAATACCTTGAGCGAGAGAGCATAAAGCGCTTAGATTGTTGATCTGGTCTTGCGATACGATTAGGTTTAAAAACAATGTTTTCAAGGATGGATTTAGTTGCTCGTGCCACGCTGTAGCTAGATCTTTTAGTTGGTTGAATGCAAGACCATTACTTCGTTTACTCAAATCTTTTTCAAGAGACCTGGTGCTTTCCTCCAAAAGATATTCCTTAATGAGCTGGTTTAGCATGACTTGCACAGGAGGTCTTTCATAGAAGCGCAAATGGCTAAGCTGCCATACTTTTAATAGGTTTTTTCGATAATCCTTGTTAAGTATTTTCAAGGATTGCCGTTCCGTATTTTTAATTTTGTCGAGTAAATCTTGAGCTTCTTTTAATGAAATTTTGTGCTTCCAATGGGTGTTGAGCTGTTTAATTTTTTCGAGTTCTTTTTGTTGTAGTTCAAATGCATCTAAGTCGCGAATAAAGTTTTGATAATCAATGCTAGCTTCCTCTAGAAATGAATGTAAACTGTGTTGTGCAAAAAGTAAATAGGGCTCAATTTCGAAAGAAAATTGGAGTAGTTTCTCTATGGTTTTTAGATCTTGCTCTAAGCCCATTTCATGAAGAAGTATGACCAGTTTATCCCGCCAAGCGTGTTCCCTTTCAATGGCTGAAATCAATGCTTTTGCATCCGAATATTGGGTCCAGCTCACCCTTTTCAGGAAGTGAAGGGGGTGATTGCCAAGTTTAGCGAGTCCTAGATTGAGAATAAACAAGTCATATATCTTTACGAAAACAGCATGGTAGTTTTCATACAGCTTGATACTTGGTACGTCTTGGCTTACTTCTTTTGAATGTTTGCCAATTTGCAGAAGCTTATCAATCAAGTGTTGAATAGTGAATTGCGATGCACCAGGCACCATACTGTTTAAGAATTGCTGGGTCTTATCGATAGCTTGAAGCACATGTCGATAGCTTTGAATGATGGTTTTGCGTTCTGCTTCAATTCGATCGAGATTTAAAACACCTTTCCGCTTGGTTTCTAATAAGCTTTTTAAATCTTCAATGAAACTTGCTTTATCTTTCTCGACATGATGGATTAATGCGCAGAAATTATGCAAATCAAGTGTTTTCATTTTGCCATAAACCGATTCGAGCGCAGCGCGTTTGGCTGAAACTAAAAGTATGCGTTTATTTTTCGCTAAAGCGGAGGAAATGATGTTTGTAATTGTTTGAGATTTGCCAGTTCCTGGAGGTCCTGATAGCAATAAATTGTATCCTTGCATGGCTCGGAGAATTGCTTGTTCTTGATCCGTATCAAACAATGTAACTGGCAGTTCATCTATTAAGGCATCAGATTCTATTTCATGTGCCAAATTGTATGCTGCCTTGGCCTCGAATAGGTGATGTATCAGTGTATTGATTTCACCATTAGCGATAAGCTTGTTGTAATCTTCTACGAGACTTTTGTTTGGGTAATCAAAAAGACTTAGGTATATCGTATGATTATGCACACTAAATCCCTCAGGTAGTAGTTGGGCTGAAATAGTTTGTATGTTTTTTTCGAAAGTTTCAATGCTTAACTCGATGGATTCGGGTAGTTGAATATTGTGGCGATGGCGGAGTAAGCTATCCACTACTGGGTTAAGTATGGCTTTTGTTGTATCAGCTTGTAAAAGGAATGAAGGATTTTTCTTCAATTCTACCGGTAACAAATAAAGTGGGCTTTGCGTTACTTCTAAATCTATTTGCCAATTCAAACACAATAAACTTAGGGTAAGGGACTTATGTCCTTTTTCTTTTCTGTGTTTGTTTGCTGCCGAGAATAACTCATTCAATTGATTGGATTCATCTTTCGGTATGGCATTCAATGAAAACGCGCCATGATTACTCAGCTGTTCAACTAATTGTAAGGTTTGATTCGTGGACCAATCAGCAATGGCATGTCTTATATCGAAAATATGGTTGTTTTGTGGATAGAGGAGTGGATTTTTCTTCGAAATATTGAAGAGCAGCGCTTGCCATTTTTTAAGCAGATTTTTTCGCTTCGATATCTCTTCCATAATCCTAAACCAACATTTTTATTTGAATATGCCAAGCTAAATTAGCCTAAAAATAAGCTTTGTATTAGATTTCTTATCAATCAATAAAAAAGCCACCCCAATGAATATCTGGAGTGGCTTAACTATTAATAAGGTATAACTTAACTAATCTTCATCTACATAAGAGTCATCTGGAATGTTGTTTAGTTCGTCTTCATCATCGTTATCATCATCCATCACATCATCTTCGAAATCATCCCGTAAAATACCATCTTCGTAATCATCATCATCGAGAATGATTTGTCTTGCCTCTGTAGCAGACATTCGAATCAGGTAATAGATTTCATCTGTTTCATAAGGCAAGGCGGACACTTGCAGTCCGTCTTTGTTTGTATACTGGATGAGGTGTTTTACAAATCCTCGAGGATATTCCAGTTTGATTTGATTGATTACCTCCTCGGGTAATTTGTCATAATCTTTAACAACTCGTTTTTTAGATGATTGCATTGTACTAAAATTTACTGCGATGCAAACTATGAATTAATTCGTAATTTTTAACAAAATCTAAAAAAGTTTTTACTGAACTTTTTGCGTTCCACTCAGCCAATAAAAAAGGTTGAATAAGCTTAGCAAAACCAGTAAGGCGAGTCCCTGGTGCAGTACACCCAGAGAAACTGGGGTTTTGTTTCCTACAATTCCAATAATAGTGAGTACGCCTAATATATATTGTAGGCCAACCAAGCTCAATGCGAAATAAGCAGAATTTTTAAGCTTTTTATCCATCTGTTTCATCTGAAAAGGAAGATAAAGTGCTAGCAATAGGAGGATACCCGCTAGTGTGCGATGAATTACTTGAACCACTCCTTTAATCCAAATCGAACCTTCATAGTTTATAATCTCCGATTCCTGAATTAAGGATGGGTTCGTTACGATTTCAATCAAGTGATTATCTCCTGCGAAAATCGGCCAATGTGTATGAATTGCGCCCGCGCGCATACCTGCCATGAAACCACCAAAAGTAATCTGAAGCACACAAACGATTATGATGCCAAGCACGATTTTTCTTAGTCTCGGTGCGATAATCTTTTCGGCATTGTCAAATGCCACCTTGAGGAAGGTGTAGAATAGGTAGGTAAATAAGGCTGTTGCGATTAACAAATGACCCGCTAGTTTATATGCGCTCACCCATGTTCTATTATCCTCATTTAATCCACTCGCTACCATAATCCATCCAAAAGTTGCAGCTAAAGCAGCAAGGGCAATGACCACCCCTAATCGTTTAATTAACCAGGAAGGCAACCATTTTTTATATAGAAAGAAAACAAAGGGAAAGAAAAAGATAAGCCCCATACTCCTTGCCCATAAGCGGTGAAACCATTCCCAGAAATATATCACCTTGAATTCTTCTAGATTCATGGATTGATGAATGCTTTCGTATTGTTTCTTTGCGTGGGTTTGATATTTTTCAAAGGCGAGTTCCCAAGCGTGCTCATTCATAGGAGGCAAAACCCCTTTTACAATTTCCCATTCTGTGATTGAAAGTCCAGAATCGGTTAATCGGGTTATTCCTCCAATAACTACTTGAACGAAAACTAATATTAGACCAATAATCAACCAGGTGCTAACCCATTTTTTTGCTTTTGGACTCATGACAATTGCTTTTGCACAAAGTTACTTGTTAAAAACTTTTTGATGGCCTTAAGCCTTCAAAACTATAGTATTAAAAACACGAAACACCTATCTTTGTTGCTGAAGATGGCGAGTAATTTTTTTATACGAAACTCAAAGTTCAAAAAGGTCGA
>JAFMKE010000057.1 GCA_017853115.1 Verrucomicrobiota bacterium | reverse complement strand
CTCGTAATATTAGAATCCGGGTTTCCTTCAACCATAATCGGTCTACCTTCACGTGTCTTAACTAAGAAACTATTGTAATGACCACCCTGTATATACGCAGAAGCATAATAATTAGGCACACCAGGAGTTATTTCCTCTGGTTTCACCACGTAAGGGATAGACTTTCGTACTGGCATTTCACAAGCGGCTGCAACTGCTGCTGCAGAGACGCCGAACCCAAGCATCTTCAAAAAATCACGTCTACCCGACTTTTGCGTAGAAATCGTATCTGCTAGACTATTTAAAACAGGCAAGTCAGTTCCAAACTCTTTTTCGTTTAGTTCAAGCTTATTGTTTTTTTCGTCCAGTGATGACCAATATTGCTTTTTGTTTGACATTTATATCGGAATTAAGTTTATACAATGATTATTAGTAATGACATTTTTGACATTCAGTTCCCCCGATGTCTTCAACTGTCACTTTATCCATAGCACCAGATTTCAAATCTTCGTGGTACTTTTCATATACTTGATAGTAATTGTTGCCCATATCCACTTCCGTCTCACGGTGACAGTTGATACACCATCCCATTGATAAAGGTGCATGTTGAGCCACAACTTCCATTTCTTGGATATTACCGTGACAAGTTTGGCATTCCACCTTGCCCGCGTTCACGTGTTGCGCATGGTTGAAGTATACGTGGTCTGGCAAGTTGTGAATTCTTACCCACTCTACAGGTTTATTATACATAGCAAGAGCAGCATCCAAGGCTTCATCTAACTCGGTTTGATCAACACCTGCTTCATAATCTTGCTTGAGATAAGCAATCAATTCAGCCTCAACCTCATCCATTGAAGCATCATCAGCGAAATAGGTTCCGTTATTCGGATTGTAGGCAATTGCCGAATAGATTTTTGCAATCTCTTTTCTGCCATGCTGAGGACCTTGTTGAATGTTTTTATGACAGTTCATACAAACATTAATTGAAGGAATATTCGAATGCTTACTTTGACTTGCGCCAGAGTGGCAATATTGGCAATCAATTTGATACTTGCCCGCATGCAATTCATGAGAGTACTTAATTGGTTGTTCCGGAGCATAGCTTTGTTGACGACCCAGACCCATCGCACTGGATGCCGTGTAGTAACCTAAAAAGACAACAACTACAATTGTTAAAAGCGTAGTTAACTTCTTATTTTGCCAAATTGGCGGCGTTGGAGTAATCTCTTCTCCTGCTTTTTCCTTTGCCATTCTATCGAGCATCCCAAATACCCTCCAAAGAATCAACGCAATGAAAGCTAAACTTCCCACTAGGATCCACAAGAACGTTTTCATTGGAAAAGTAGACTGAACAGCACCAGTTGGAGCATTTGCAGCAGCAGCAACCGGAGCAGATCCTCCTTTGTCGTAATTGTCGGCATAATAAAGAATGTCATCAATTTGCTCATTGGTCAACTGAGGAAACAAGCTCATCACCGACTTATCATACTCATTGTACAACCCATTTGCATAAGTGTGTCCACTAGAAATAACAGCTGAACTGTTTTTTACCCATTCATACAACCACTCTTCCCCAGACTTACCATCGTAATCACCATTTTCAATCCAACGCTCTCGAGCATATTGCAAAGCAGGACCTGTCATCTTCTTATCTGGAAGGTGACAACTCTGACATTGCGATTTAAAAAGTGATTTACCTGCATCCCAGCGAGCCTGATCGATAGCATCTTGTGCGAATATGGTCTGAGATGTGAGGGTTAAAATGAAGAGGAGCAATACATTGAAAACATTGCGAACCGTTAATTTTGGGGCGTTTAGCCTACTAAATGTCATAGAAGTGTCATTTAAAATCCGGACAAAGGTACTAACTGAAGAAATAAAAAGCCAAAAAACTCTGTCAAAAAACTTAACTAAATTTACTATTTAGACTTTATATAAAGAGGTATAAATTATATATAAGTTAATACGATACTAAAGTTGAGGTCGAATTCGTTTGTGGACTATGCGAATCCTTTTGACAATCATAATGTTAGGCGGCTTTCTGAAACCCCTAAAAGCTTCGGATTTAGGTAGTTTATCGCTTGAGGATTTTCTTCAACTTGAGCGTTTTTATGACACCATTGAATTAGACCAAATCGATACCGAAATGATTGAATTAGGTGTATGGCACCTAAGCAATGTGTATCGATTAAAAAATGGCAAGCTTCTCCTCGAATACGATGTAAATTTGGATTCTGCCGCCCAACTGCATAGCAATCAAATGCAACACTATGGTTTCTTCGCTCATGACAATAAAAAGAATAAAGCTTTTGGCACACTGTATAAGCGAGCAGAAGCTGCCGGTTACATTAACTGGTTGTCACTGTCCGAGAATATATATTCAAGCTACATCAGCACCTCGAATCCGCCAAGGTATATCGATATTTGCTTAGAAATTGTTCAGGCCTTTAAAGACAGTAAAGGGCACCGGGAAAATTTATTATCGACTGATGTCAATGAGATGGGCTGCGGCATTCAATTCGATACCTCAAGCGCTTACGGATGGCTTGACTACTACTTCACGGAAAATTTTGGCCGTCGATAACGCTGATTAAACGCTGCACTTTGTTCAATTTCCACTGAGCGAACGGTTTTGAGAAAAGATATTTATTCCGTTTTTCTCTACCTTTAATCCAAGATAAAATCGTAAAGGCTTGCGTTTATTAAAATTTGGTATATTATTCTTTGGAGCCATATTCTTCCTGGGGCTAATCAGCACAGTGTACTCAACAGAGGAACGAAGTTTTGAGCAAGCGTGCAAACACAGTCAGGCAGCACTCAATCAATTCGAAGATAGCTTCAAAAAAATTGTAACAGATACAAGCCTTATTAAGGACATTGCCGAGAATAAATATACTATCCAAGAGCTATCGAAATTAAATAAGGAAAATTTACTCATCTACATCTACCTCGGAGATAGTCTGGTTTTTTGGAACAACAACAAAGTACTCCCGGAGGTCACTTATGACAAAATTGATGATGGTGGTCAGCTATTGAAAAAAAAGAATGGTTACTACTTCGGAATAAGTAAAACCATTGATATATACAATGTCATTGGACTGCAACTCATCAAAACCGACTACCCCATTGAAAATAACTACCTAGCCAATTCATTTTCCGATCAATACCCCTTCGATCCATCGGTTGAGGTATCCTCTCCTGATTCTGGTAAAACACATACTTTTTTCACCTTAGACAAGAAAGCTGCTTTCAGCATTAGTCGTGGATCAGAACAATCTGCCCAATTGAATACCTTTTCCTTGGTTTCGGGATTAATAGTAGTCTTTAGCTTTTGGCTTGTTACATGGTTTGCAATTGTTTTACTCAATCGTCAATATGCCGCCTGGGTAACATATCTTTTTTTTATCGGCGCGAGCGTCATCTTCATCGAGCTAATTGGATTTGTAGACTTCGAGTTTAAAAAAGGACTGGTGTTCAGTCCGCAACTATACGCCTCTCAGTTTTATGGGGAAAGCTTTGGGCATTTACTCATAAATTGTGTGATTGTTTTTTTTCTAAATGCTTTAATTGCTTGGCACTATGCTTCACGCAACTGGCGCTTAAAGCGATGGCTATTTGCTCCTCTAGGTATTCTTGCTTTCGTTCAGCTAATGACTTACCATGATGTGGTCAAAAGCTTAATCCTAGATTCGTTAATTTCTTTCGAAATCAACAATTTCACTTTAATCACCCCCTACACTTTTTTAGGCTTGACTATTATTTGTATGCTCACTGCGAGCCTATTCATTTCCTTAACTCTCTTGATTCAATCGATTCGAAACTCATTCAAGAAAAAAACTTGGCCAATCATCGCAGCGATTAGTTTAACTTCCATGCTCATCCTTTATGCCTTGAGTCCGGGTTGGCTTGCTTTCATCTTGCCTTTGCTCTTTCTTCTCTACAGCATCATTTGTTTAACCTTCAGCGAAAACATTGAAAAAAATAGGTTCGCCCTAATAATGAATATGTTTTTTTTCGCGGCAGTGGCAATAACTAGTGTTTTAACAATCTACAATCAGCAAAATGAGTCCAATCTCAAAGAAATAGCAGCGAATCAACTCGCGGAAAGCAGAGACTTAATTACTGAATATCAATTTCAGGAAGTCCAGCAGGCAATTAAAGAAGATCCTTTCTTCCGCAAATTTTTTGTTAGTCCATTTGTCTCTCAAACCGAGTTAGATCAACGACTGAATTACCTGTATTTCGGTGGACATTTCAGCAAATATAACCTTCGGTCATTTGCATTTAACCTCGAAGGAAAAGCCCTGAAAACGAATTCAACTATTCTGTTAAATAATTTTTATGAAAAAGTGAATCATGCAGACAGTACTTTTTCCGAAAGCTTGTATCTCTTGCCTCAAGAAAATGGGAAAAGTGAGTACATATCTATCATACCCATAGAAAACAATGGTATCGTGAGTGGAACTTTAGTCCTTGAGCTAAGCCTAAAAACATATACCAAAGAAAATTTGTACCCCGAGTTGTTGATCGAGCAAAAAAGGAGTCCAATCACTCAGTTGAGTCCCTCAAAAGACTACGAATACGCCATATATAGACAAGGTCGTTTAGTAAACCAATCAGGTGAATATCCTTACCCTATAGATTTTCAATCACTTATTACAAGTGATGAAATTCCGCAGTATATGGATAGAGAAGATTTTCATCTTAGTTTTTTTAAAATTGATAAGGAGACGATTGTTGTCATCAATGAAAGCAAAGCTACTTTACTAAAAGTCATCTCAACATTTAGCTATATCTTCTTTTACCTTACAACACTAGGCTTCATTTTTATCGTGTCGATTTACCTCCTTAACAGGCAGCTAAAACTTATCCCCCTGCAACCGATACGACTAACTTTTAAGAATAAAATCAACCTCTCCGTAGCGCTGATTACTTTCGCTTCTTTTATCGCCATAGCCTTAATAACCGTCTATCACTTTCGCGACTTGAGTCGCGTGAACAACACAGAAAAGCTAATAAACAAACAACAAAACATCCTAAGCAATTTAGAATATACGATTGCTTCCATTACCGACCATTCAAACATACTTAACCCAGTTAACCTAGCCACCGAGCTAGCTACTTTAGCAGAACAGCAAAGCATAGACATCAACTTGTTTTCGCTAGATGGATCCTTGCTTTTAAGCTCTCAAGCTGGTGTTTTCGGAAATGGACTTGTTTCGCGAAAAATAGACCCGCTAGCTATTTATCATTTGAAGAAATTAAAAGAAGAAAGATATATTCAGGAGGAAGCCATTGGCGATTTGCTCTACCAGTCGGCTTATGTGCCCGTGCGGCTAAAATCAGGAGAAGCAATTGCATTCCTTAATTTACCCTATTTTGCGCAGCAGGAAACTATTCGTGACGAGCTTTCCAAGCTTATGGTAGCTTTACTCAATGTCTATGTATTCTTGCTCATCATTTCTATTCTACTTGCATTCATTATTTCAAATTCCATAACGCAGCCTTTGGCTAAAATCAGTAATCAAATGGCGCTGGTAGAATTCGGTAGCAAAAATGAGCGCATAGCATGGGAATCATCTGATGAAATCGGTGCATTGGTTGATGAATACAACAAAATGATACTCCAAATTGAGGAAAGTGCCATAGCGCTGGCTCAATCGGAAAGAGAATCGGCGTGGAGAGAAATGGCCAGACAAATAGCCCATGAAATCAAAAACCCGCTTACCCCCATGAAGCTGAGTATTCAACACTTACAACGCGCCATAAAAAACGACCCTGAACGAGTACCAGAATTGGCTGAAAGAGTAAGTAAAACTATGGTTGAACAGATAGATAACTTATCTGAAATAGCAACAGCATTTTCTTCATTTGCCAAAATGCCTAAGGCAAATAAAGACCAAGTTAATTTGTTACAGCTTATCCAAAATATCGTTGCACTTTTTAATCAAAATGAAGACCATCCGGTTAAGCTAACTACTGAGCTTACTGAGGCATGGGTCTTCGCGGACAAAAACCAATTGGTAAGTGTATTAAACAACCTAGTAAAAAACGCTCAACAAGCTACCGAGGACATAAGTAATGGGCAAATAGAAATTAGTATCGCCGAAAAAAATGAAAACTATATTCTTGCTGTGAAGGACAATGGCATCGGCATAGCTCAAAGTATGAGAAATAAAGTCTTCGTCCCTAATTTTACAACCAAGTCAAGTGGCATGGGTTTAGGACTAGCCATTTGCAAACAAATTGTGGAGAACAGTCAAGGGAAAATATGGTTTGAAAGTGAAGAGAACAAAGGCAGCACTTTCTTCGTTACATTTCCAAAATCAAGAAGAGATAGTTAAGGATGTTTAAAGAAGCCACCAATACAAAGTTTCTCTTATTCTATATCGTACTGGTGTATGTATTTGCTTTCATGTTTTGGTGGAGCTACTTACTGCATTCAAAAATAGAGCAACATTTCAGTGATGCGGTCAATTACCAAAGCCTCCAATATGAGCTTAATCATGGCGGAAACTTTGAAGACTACATTCAAACGGAAGAATATCAGCAACTGGATCAAGATTTTAGTCGGCAACAAACCATGATTATTGGTGAGGGAGCCGTGTTTTTTATCGTACTGATTATTGGTATGGTAAAAATTTATCGTTCATTTAAACAAGAGATTGCTGTTGCAAGGCAACAGAAAAATTTCATCCTGTCTATTACCCATGAGTTAAAATCTCCTTTAGCCAGTATAAAACTGATGAATGAAACCATTCGTAAGCATAAACTCGACAAACAAAAACAAGACAATTTATTAGCAAGCTCCTTGTCTGAAGTAGATCGCCTGGAAAATCTTGTAGAAAATATTTTGATAGCCGCAAAAATTGAAAACGACCAATACGGTTTTAATCGAGAGGAACTGGATTTAAGTATTATTTGCAATCAAGTTTTTGAAAGTTACAAATCGCGACAAGATATTGAGTTAAAGGCCAATATTGAATCGAATGTACTTATAACTGGCGATAAAACTTGTATTAATTCTATACTAAGCAACCTACTAGATAATGCCATTAAATACGCCCCGAACAGCACAGTTAGTATCTTGCTCAAGCGAGATGGTAACAAGGTCGAATTAAGCGTGTGTGATACAGGATCGGGAATCCCAGACGAAGAGAAACAGGCTGTATTTGATAAATTTTATCGACTAGGAAATGAAGAAACAAGACAAGCCAAAGGAACTGGACTTGGGCTTTACATTGTTAGACAATTAGTACATTTTCACGACGGAAAAATTCAGGTGGAAAACAATCAACCTCAAGGGACATGCTTTAAAATGGTATTTAAGCTTTGACTTTCGGGTGACAAAAAACAGAAAAACAAGGCATAACTTGCTGATATAGTTTATCCTTCAAAAATGGGCGCATGTTAAAAAGAGTATTACTGACGGAAGATGAAAAAAGTCTACGGGACGGAATTCGGTTGAATTTGGAATTAGAGGGTTACGAGGTGGAGGAAGCTGTAAATGGATCTGAAGCTTTGCGTAAATTCGAAAATCAGCGTTTCAATCTGGTCATCCTGGATGTCATGATGCCAGAACTTAATGGCTTTGAAGTGTGTGAAAAAATTCGACTAACCGACAATGAAACGCCAATACTATTTTTGACGGCAAAAGATACTAGTCAGGATACAATTCAGGGATTAAAGTTGGGCGCGGATGATTACCTCACCAAGCCATTCAACTTGGAGGAATTACTCCTCCGAACTAAAGTACTGATTAAGCATAGTTTAAAGGGCACAGCTAAGGAAACGCAATTAAGTATTTTTTCCTTTGGCGGAAATACCGTGAACTTTAGCACCTATCAAGCGGAAACCTATGAAAATCGGGAAATACAATTAACAAAAAAAGAAACTGCCTTACTTAAGTTACTTGTAGATCGCAAGAATCAAGCGGTATCCCGCCAACAAATATTGCAATATGTATGGGGCTATGACGTATTCCCATCTACACGAACCATTGATAATTTTATTTTATCGTTTAGAAAATATTTTGAAAAGGATGCCAAGCACCCTGAATTCTTTCACAGCATACGTGGTGTGGGATACAAGTTCACTGCCTAAGTTTTAAAACCTTTCATTGCAAAAGTCATTGTTTGACTTGACTTACATCACCGTTTGAATACTTTATCTTTTATACCTTCGTATAATAGATTAAAATCGATCCATTGAAAAGACTACGTATTTTATTCCTCCTTGCCATATTATTATATGCGTGTAAAGAAAAAACTGAAACTACCCGGGCAAAATTAGGCACATTAGTAGAATCTGTATACGCCTCTGTTGAGGTAGAACCCTATGACTATTATCAGGTTTATGCGAAATCAAATGGGGTTATAGAAGAACTATTAGTGGATGAAGGCGATTCAGTTGAGAAAAATGATATTATCGCTGTTCTGTCTCTTAATCAGTCTAAGTTACAAGTGGAGGATGCCGGACTGCAATTGACTTTGGCTAAAGAAAACTACCAAGGTGAGCAAGCCATATTGGCTAATATTGAACAAGAGTTAGCTTTAAACCAAGAGCAAGAACGTTTGGATTCTTTAAACTACGAGCGACAATTGAATCTTTGGAATCAATCCATTGGTTCGAAAACAGAAGTTGAAGCACTTCAGTTAAAGTATCAATCCAGTCGAACAAAATCAACGCTGCTAAAGCAGCAATACGAACAAAAAGAGAAAGAACTTGCGACTATGTACAAGCAATCACTCAATGCTTTGGCAAAAGCTGAGGATAAGTTAAGCGATATGTTTATTCGCTCAAATATGGATGGAATCGTTTACGCGATAAATAAAAATGTAGGAGAGTTACTAAATATGCAAGAACCTATAGCAAGCATTGGCAAGGCAGATTGCTTTATCGTTAAGTTATCTGTGGATGAAGTCGATATCCGCAAAATTGAGTTGGGTCAAAAAACAATCGTTCGCTTGGATGCTTATCCAGAAGAAGTGTTTGAATTATCAATCAATAAAATCAGCCCAACTAAAGATGCGAAAACCCAAACTTTTGTTGTTGAAGCAGATTTTGAAGATGCTCCAGAAAAGCTATTTGTCGGGCTTTCTGGCGAGGCAAATATTGTGATTCGCGAGGAAAATCAAGTGATTTGGGTACCTAAAGAATATTTGTTCGATCAAAATAAACTCCAAACCAACAATGGTGAAATTGAAGTGGAACTAGGTCTTCAAAATATGAATCAAGTGCAAATCGTATCTGGTATCGACACACAGACGGTTTTAATCAAACCGTGAGGTATGAGTAATTTTAAGATCATTCTAAGTATTACGCGAATACACTTGCTTACAAGATTTAAGCAAACAAGTATAGCTGCATTGGGTGTTACTTTTGGTATAGGAACTTTTATTATTCTCGTTAGTTTTATGACGGGCTTGAATAGCTTATTGGATGGTCTGGTATTAAATCGTACACCTCACGTACGCGTGTACAATGAAATCAAACCATCTTCCAAACAAGCTATTGAGTTCGCAAATGAATATGCGGAGGCCTTTCACGTTATCCACTCCATTAAGCCCAAGTTAAGTCAAACCCGTATTCACAATGCCTTACCCATGATTAATGCCTTCTTGGCTGATGAACGGGTCAAAGGGATTAGTCCACAATGCGCGGCACAAGTATTTTATCTAGCTGGTTCGCTTGAATTGAATGGACGTATAACGGGAATAAATGTGGAAGAGGAAGTGGGCTTGTTTAATTTTCAGGAATACGTGGTAGAAGGGAAACCAGAAGACTTAATTAAAACAAGTAACGGTGTATTATTGGGGGCAGGAATAGCAAAAAAAATGTCTTTACATCTTGGCGATCGCATCCAAGTCAATTCAAGCAGCGGTGGAAGGTTTGCCCTGAAAATAGTGGGTATCTTTCAAAGCGGATTAGCCGAAATTGACGATGTACAAAGCTATGTTAACCTGAGAACAGCTCAAACTTTTCTTGGCGAAGGCAAAGACTACATTTCAGATATTAATATTAAGCTTTGGGATATGGAGGAAGCTCCGAGTATGGCTAAAGAGATTGAAGCTCAATTTAATGTCAGTGCCATTGATATCAAAACTGCCAATGCTCAATTTGACACAGGCACCAGTATTCGAAACTTAATTACCTATGCGGTATCCATCACCTTACTTGTGGTAGCAGGATTTGGCATTTACAACATTCTCAACATGTTGATTTATGAAAAAATGAATGACATTGCCATTTTAAAGGCAACTGGCTTTTCAGGTCGTGATGTGCAATGGATATTCTTGAGTCAAGCTTTTATCATTGGTCTCATAGGAGGTATACTAGGTTTGCTCCTGGGTTTTGTTGTTTCCGTAATGATTGATAACACCCCTTTTGTGACAGATGCATTGCCAACGATAACCACCTACCCTATAGACTACAATCCGATGTATTACATTATTGGAATTGTATTCGCATTAAGCTCTACTTTTTTCGCGGGATATCTTCCAGCAAAAAAAGCAAAAAATATAGATCCTGTTGACATTATACGCGGCCAATAAATATGAAAAAGCTCGTACTACAAACTAAAAAAGTAAATAAATACTTCAAGAATCCGTTGCCATTTCATGTGCTCAAAGATATAAGCATGCATGTAGAAGAAGGCGAATTTGTATCTATAATGGGGAAATCCGGATGTGGAAAGTCGACTTTGCTTTACATTTTGTCTACTATGGATACTGACTACGAAGGGGATTTATTCCTAGATGGTCAAAAACTCAATGGCTTAAATGGTGAAGAGTTAGCAGCTATTCGCAATGAAAAAATAGGTTTTGTTTTTCAGTTTCACTATTTGTTAGCGGAATTTACGGTATTGGAAAATGTTATGTTGCCTGCTAAAAAACTAGGTAAAAAAAGTGAAAAGGAAATTTTAGTTGACGCTATGGATACGCTTCGTCTATTGGGCATAGAAGAGCAGGCGCACAAAAAAGCTTCCATGATATCTGGCGGTCAAAAGCAACGAGTAGCTATTGCCCGAGCATTGATTAATCATCCGAAAATTATTATGGGTGATGAACCAACAGGCAATCTAGACAGTAAGAATGCTGATAATGTGTTTAATATCTTTAAAAAACTCAGCGATGAACGCGGCTTATCATTCCTCGTGGTAACGCATGATGAGGACTTTGCTAAAAAGACTGACCGCATTATTTCTATGGGTGATGGTATTATAGAGGAATAAGCTACGAACTCACGGGTTCAAGAACCTGTCAGGACGTAGACCAATAAAAAAGGGAGCGTGCACTTGCACCGCTCCCTTCCTAAACTAGAATGAAAAAGTTCTTAAGGTAATAATACGTTTTCTACTACATGTATAACACCATTAGTACCTTGAACATCCGTAAGTATAATGTTTACGGTTTGACCTGAACCTGTCACTAATGCAGCTCCATTCGATAAATCAACAGTTACGTCACCGCTTCCCAGCATAGTCACTACTTGGCCATCAGAAAGTTGATCTGACTGAACATTCGCTCCAGCAACAACATGATAATTCAGCACAGCGCCTAAGGTTGCCTCTGGGATATCAGCCGTCGTGTTCCATGTTGGATCGCTATCCAATAAGGCTTGAAAAGCCGCATTATTAGGCGCAAAAACGGTATATACCGCTCCAGGTGTAGTTAAAGCTCCCAAGAAAGCCCCGTTGAAACGTGGGTCAGCTAAAGCACCAACTAAAGCAGAAAAATCTGGATTAGACAAAGCAAAATCGGTCAACG
>JAFMKE010000056.1 GCA_017853115.1 Verrucomicrobiota bacterium | reverse complement strand
CATCCTTTTTAAGTCCAGGTCCCTTAATGGCGAGCATTCCGAGATGATTATGCTCACGAGCAATTGCGGCAGGCTCTTTTGGCAGGGCCTTTACCCGCCGTTCATCTGAATGAAACCCGTGATCAGAAAGGACCATAACGTAACAGTCCTCTCCAACTATATCCAACCATCGCCCCAACATCATATCATGCCAGCGATAAACACCATTGATCACCTCACTATACAAATCAAAAGAGTCATCATCGATCCAGGGTAACTGCGGCGGATGATATTTCATAAAAAGATGCGAAATATGGTCAATGGCATTATAGTATACCGCCATAAAATCCCAATCGCAATGATCTGCTAAATACGTTGATGTTGCATGTACGGTAATACACTCAGCTATATCAACCAGGAGGTGGTTCAACAGTTTTTGATCTTCCTTTCTCAAGCGATCCAAATGCGGTATGAATGAGCTCAACTGTTCAAAGCCAAGTTCCCCGGGATGCACACGCAACTTATTTACCTCATCGGCTATGGATTCCGGATACACTGCATTAGCAATAAGTGGCCAATTATGCCAGGTACTTGCTTTAGGTGCTTTCGCGTGAAAGTTTGAAATCTGTGCACCGTTTAAGGGACGCGCAGGATGACTAGGCCACCAGCCCACAACATTGGTTTTGAACCCTTTTTCGTTCAGCATGTTCCACACCGTTTTTGTCTGAATGGACTCCTGTGTCACGGGCCGCACCCGAGTTTTCTCCGAATTACCCTCCAAAAAACCATGTACACCATGTTTGTATGCGTGCTTTCCTGTTGCAATTGATGTCCAAAGCATCGGCGATAAGGGAGGATCTAAAGTGGCAATATTCCCCATACAGCCGTTATTAATAATACTTTCCAGTGCAGGCATTTGCCCCTTATCAATCAGTGGGTTAATCACCTTCCAATCGGCAGCATCCCACCCTAACAGCAAAAATTTAGGCTTTTTCTTCATCTTGGTTCTCCGCTTGTTTGATTGGTTCGCGATTGGCTCGCCATAATTCAACCCCTTTATACCCGAGAGCCATCACGTTAATTAGCCCTTTTTTAATCATTTCCTCTTCCGAAATATGCCCTGCCTGGTCTTCACTCATGCGATATTCATTTAAATCCAAAACTTGTCAACAAGTATAATAAAAATAGCCGGATTAAGAATCTTTTTACAAGCGATACTTTAATTTTACGTACATGAAGTTTTTGGAGGAGTTAAACCCAGCGCAACAAGAGGCCGTTACCCATGCAGCAGGTCCGCTTTTAATTATTGCAGGCCCCGGATCGGGGAAAACTAGAGTACTAACTTACCGTATAGCTTACCTTATTGCCCAAGGTATTGATCCGTTTCGGATTTTGGCTTTAACCTTCACCAATAAAGCCGCGGCAGAGATGCGTGGGCGGATTGAAAAAAATGTTGGCGGGGAGGCAAGAAATCTTTTTATGGGCACCTTCCACTCTGTTTTCGCTAGAATACTAAGAAAAGAAGCTAGTAAGTTGGGTTACCCTAGCAACTTCACGATATACGATACTAACGATTCAAAAAGTGTACTCAAAGGAATTATCAAAGCACGTGGGCTTGATGATAAAATTTACAAACCTAATCAAGTTTTTTATCGCATTTCCCAAGCTAAAAATTCACTTATCAGTCCTGAAGCCTATGCGTCAAATGTTGATTTGGTAAACGAAGACAGCGCTGCAGGCAAACCCAAAATCGCTGAGCTCTATGCCCTTTACAATAAAAAATGTAAACAGAATGGCGCAATGGACTTTGATGACCTATTGATGAACTTTTATATCTTACTCAAAAACTTTCCAGAGTGCTTATATTACTATCAAAACAAATTTGAATACATATTAATCGATGAGTTTCAGGACACCAATACGGCTCAATATGCGATTATTAAGAAATTGGCAGATAGAAATCAAAACTTAAGCGTCGTTGGCGATGACGCCCAAAGTATTTATGCTTTTCGCGGTGCAACGATAACCAATATACTAAGCTTTCAAAAAGACTTTCCCGATTTTAAACTGGTAAAGCTCGAGCAGAATTACAGAAGCACACCTCAAATAGTTAAGGCAGCGAATCATCTAATCAAACATAACAGTTCACAAATAGCCAAAGAGATTTGGACCAGCAATCAAGTTGGAGAAAACATCAAGATTTTTAAAACGACTTCAGACAACGAAGAAGGCAAAAAAGTAGCTGATTTAATTTTCGAACTTAAGATGCAAGCGCATTATACTGAAAATGATTTTGCCATTCTGTACCGGACGAATGCTCAATCCAGGTCAATGGAGGAGGCTTTGCGAAGACAGAACATTCCATACAAAATATATGGGGGGCTTTCCTTTTATCAACGTAAAGAGATAAAAGATTTACTTGCTTATTTAAAATTGACCGTAAATCCCCATGAAGAAGAATCGCTTAAACGGGTCATAAACTACCCGAAACGAGGAATAGGCGATACAACTTGGGATAAATTAGTTGTTATAAGCGACCAATTGGGTAAAAGCATTTGGGACATTCTCAATCAAATTGAAAGCTTCAATCTTCCAACACGGACGGCAAATACGCTGCGTGATTTCGTAACGATGATTCAGAGTTTTCAAACGATGCTATCGAAAAAAAATGCCTACGATGTAGCTGCCCACGTTGCTAAATCTACCCAAATTTTACAGGAATTATACAATGATAAAACTGTCGAAGGAGTAAGTAAGTATGAAAACATCCAAGAGTTATTAAATGGTATTAAAGAGTTTAGTATTTCCGATGTGGTTGAGGACGAAAGTGACATCAATAATGATCGCAGCTTAGGTGCTTATTTACAAAATATTAGCTTGCTTACTGGGGATGAAAAAGAAAATCAATCGGATGAAGCAGTCAAACTCATGACTATACATGCTGCGAAAGGATTGGAGTTTCCGGTGGTTTTTGTTGTTGGGCTAGAAGAGAACTTATTCCCGTCTGCCATGTCCTTGTATACGCGAGAGGATTTAGAAGAAGAACGACGCTTATTTTATGTAGCGATTACAAGAGCTGAAAAGCACCTGTTTATTTCCTTTGCAAACACCCGATATAAATTCGGATCCTTACAGTTTAGCGAGCCGAGTCGATTCTTGAAAGAGCTGCCATCAGAGGGAATTACTTTGATTGGGGCACCGGAAAGAAAGCAGCCTTCTAACTTGTTCAACACGGATACATCAAGTGAGTCAGGATTGCAAAAGCGCAATCTTCAACCAAGAAGAGCTAAGCTTATTCGTCGCCCGAATGCACAAATCGATAATGAAAACTTTACTGCAGACGACCTTAGTAATTTACGAGCAGGTAATGAAGTTATGCATCAACGATTTGGTAAAGGAAAAGTCCTAGCTATTGCAGAAGGAACGAACTCAATTGCCACCATTGCTTTCGAAAACGAAGGTGAAAAGAAGATTA
Source organism: Verrucomicrobiota bacterium (assembly GCA_017853115.1). Classification (GTDB taxonomy): domain Bacteria; phylum Bacteroidota; class Bacteroidia; order Chitinophagales; family UBA8649; genus JAFMKE01. Next base: position 8,319 of record JAFMKE010000056.1, on the reverse strand, counting down.
TGTTAAAATTTGCCAAGCTAAAAATACTAAGTTAAACGAGCGCTTTCGAGTAGAAAAGTTTAAATAATTTAAAATTCTTAGTAACTTGCGAAGCGATAAGGGGTGCAAAACGCGTAAATAACCCCCAACTTCCAAGAAAACATTTACTTATTTCGTAATTCAGAAGGAAGACTATTTCAATTTGATACATATTTATGGAGTATAACACCCAAAGAGGCCATTTGCGCCTAAAAGAGTATGGTAGACATATTCAAAACCTAGTAGAGTACGCAATTACAATTACTGAAAAAGAAAAGCGACAAGATGTGGTAGATCATATCGTTCACATCATGGGCAATTTAAATCCGCACTTAAAAAATGTTGAAGATTTCAAACATTTGTTGTGGGATCATTTACATATTATGGCAGACTTCAGCTTAGATGTGGAATCGCCCTACCCGCTTCCTGAAAAAGAAGTGCTTTTCGCCAAGCCAGCCCCTTTTCCATACCCAGAAAAAAACACTCGGTTCAGGCATTACGGCAAAAATATCTCAAGCATGATTGAAAAAGCCTCTGAGATGGAGGAGGGAGATAAAAAAACCGCCTATACGAAATGTATCGCGAACTACATGAAAATTGTGCACAACAATTGGAACAGTGAAACGGTTACCGATGAAACTATCATTAACGATTTAGAGATTATAAGTAAGGGAAATCTTCATCTGGGAGACGAAGTAACACTTAATAAGGTGGTTTCCAATAACAAGAGAAAGCATAGCAACAACCGAGGCGGTAGAAACAAAAATAAAAACTACGCGAACAAACGGAAAAATTATTCTAGAAGCAAATAATTAGGGTCAACAAGCAAAGGATTGCGTTAATTCTGCTAAATTTGTTTTATGACTTTTCTAGATTTTGAAGAACCAATCGAGCAGCTTTTTGAAAAGCGGTCGAAATTGGTAGAAATGCAGACGCAAGGCGATTTAAACCTCGATGATAAAATCGCAGAGTTAGACAAACTCATTGAAGAGAAAAAGGAAAATTTATATGCCAACTTAACTCCTTGGCAACGGGTTCAACTCTCTCGGCACCCTGAGAGACCGTACACCTTATATTACATTCATCACATTTTTGAGGATTTCATAGAACTACACGGCGATAGAAAAGCAGGTGACGATAAAGCAATTGTGGGTGGTATCGCTAACCTCGATGGACAAAGCGTGGTAGTCATTGGTCAACAAAAAGGAGTTAATACTAAAATGCGCCAGTATCGAAATTTCGGTATGGCTAACCCGCAAGGATACCGGAAAGCTTTACGCTTGATGAAGCTCGCGGAAAAATTCAATAAACCAATTGTAACTTTTATTGATACTCCTGGAGCCTTCCCTGGCATTGAAGCTGAAGAGTTGGGTCAGGCAGAAGCTATAGCGCGCAATTTGTTTGAAATGACCAAGTTAAGAGTTCCCGTGATTTCAATTATTATCGGAGAAGGAGCTTCCGGAGGCGCAATTGGTATTGGTGTAAGCGATAAAACACTTATGCTGGAAAACACCTGGTTTACAGTTATTTCGCCTGAATCTTGTTCATCTATTCTGTGGAGAAGCTGGGATTACAAAGAAGTTGCTGCCGAACAACTTAAACTTACAGCGAATGACATGCACAAGATGAAAATTGTTGACACCATTATCAAAGAACCATTGGGCGGGGCTCACCACAACCCAGAAGAAATGGCGAAAACCTTAAAAAGAAGCATCAAGAGAAATCTTACACTCCTGAATGAACTTTCACCAGAAGAACGAATTGAGAAAAGAATAGCTAAGTACGCTGCTATCGGTACTTTTGAAGAAAGAAAAGTCCAGTAAATGGGTTGGCTGGAAAAATTTAAGCGATTTTTATACCGCAAAAAACTACGATTTGATGCAAAAGCGGTTTCCAACGCGGAACGTAAAATGTTGAACATAAAAAATGCCCAAAAAATTGGGATTTTATTTAATGCTACGCGTGCTGAAGATATTGTTAGTATTACAAGCTTCGCTGAAAAGCTTAAGCAAAGCGGCAAGCAGACAAGTATCTTAGGATTTCAGCATACCAAAAAAAAAGAACTAACTGATCCGCAGTTTATTAATAACCTGGATGTCAATTGGTTTTATATACCCGAAAGTGAGAAAATTACTGAATTTCACAAAAAGGAATTTGATATCTTAATTGGTGCTTTTGTAAATGAATGTCTGCCTTTGGAATACATCGCAGCAACCTCAAAGGCTAAATTTCGTGTCGGCACTTTTAGCGATGAAACAGCGGCTCATTTTGAACTGATGATAAACACGAACAAAAACCAAAGCTTGGATTACTTACTTCAACAAATTGATCATTTTTTAAACCTTATAAACCCATAAGCATGAACTTGCGCGGAACAGGGGTAGCTTTAGTCACTCCGTTTGATAAAAACAAAAACATCGATTTCTCGAGCCTTGCTGCAGTGATTGATCATTGTATTCAAGGTGGAGTAAACTATTTGGTTTCTTTGGGAACTACTGGGGAAACCGTAACGCTCAATGCCAGGGAAAAGCAGGAAATATTAACTTTTACGCAAAAACACGTGGCCGGCAGAGTTCCTCTAGTTGCAGGCTTTGGAGGAAACAACACACAACTCATTGTAGACAATGTAAATGGATTTAATTTAGACGGATATCAAGCCCTACTGTCATCAAGCCCAAACTACAACAAGCCTACGCAAGAAGGCATTTATCAGCATTATAAACATATTGCTGCAAACAGTCCATTGCCAATTATCATTTATAACGTGCCCAGCCGAACAGGCCAAAACATTGAGGCAGAAACAACTATAAGACTCGCCAACGAATTGGAAAACATTATTGCGATTAAAGAAGCAGCCAACGATATAATTCAAAGCATGGAAATTGCTCGGAATACACCTGATTCTTTTCAGTTGATATCTGGTGATGATGTGCATGCACTGCCAATGATGAGTTATGGTTGCCAAGGAGTTATCTCCGTTGTAGCCCAGGCCATCCCCAAACAGTTTACAAAAATGGTCAATGCCGCCTTGAATGGTGATTTCCAAACAGCAAGCAAAGAACAGTTCGAATTCCTCGATTTGATTCATTTGATATTTGAAGAAAACAATCCGGCAGGAATCAAAGCTGCACTGCAACATTTAAGGCTTTGTGAAGAAAACCTGCGACTACCTCTAGTGCCAGTTAGCGACGACTTGCGAACGCGAATCCAACTCTATTTTAAGGAAAACTAATGGAAACAATTCGGGTTGGTGGAGTACCAGAACACTTTAATCTTCCTTGGCATTTAGGTATTGAAAATGAGATTTTTTCGCGTGAGGGATTAAATATAGAATGGACCACATTCGCCGGCGGTACGGGTCAAATGGCCCAGGCCCTTCGTACAAACGAGGTAGACCTTTGTGTGGTGCTTACAGAAGGTATTATAGCGGATATCGCCAAAGGCAACCCTTCAAAAATAATTAGTAAATATTTGAATACTCCCTTGATTTGGGGAATATTCTCTGGGAAAGAAAATCCAATTCAATATTATGGAGAGATATACTCCAAACGCTATGCCATCAGTCGCTTGGGTTCTGGCTCCCATCTTATGCCAATAATTGATGCCCAAAACAAAAACAATATAATTGCCCCAGATCAGTTTGTGCTTGTAAAAAATTTAGAAGGTGCTCTAGCCTCACTAAGCGCTTTGGAAGCTGACGTTTTTTATTGGGAAAAGTATACCACAAAGCCCTATGTTGATTCAGGTCAACTTAAATGCCTTGGAGAGTTCGTAACACCATGGCCATGCTTTGTTCTTGCAGCTTCAGACAAGGCAATTCAGAAGAAAAGTGAATCGCTGAGACAAATGCTCAACACCCTATACTTTATCAATAAGCAATTCATGAATTCCATTGATGCTATTAATCTCGTTAGTACTCGGTATAAGCAAGCGGCAAAAGATGTAAACAATTGGTTTCACAGCACTGAATGGAGTACCAACGACACAATTAGTCAAAAAATGATTCAAAATGTCGTGTTTACGCTTAAGAAAAGTGGGGTTTTACCCACTTCATTTGAGCCAAATGCACTTTGTGTAAAAGTTTAATTGTCGCGCAGCAATCAAACCACCTTATCGGCACAGGAGCTACTCGCAAATGCATTGGGTTTAGCTTTGAACTGAAAGCCCATACCCATTATGTACCCCATTGCTTCACGAAGTGCGGTGTTTGACTTAAAATTGGGACTCGTATTGATATCCGCATGCACTTCCAGGTCTACTTTGTGCTTGTCTAAGAGATGACAAATGCTGTAGGCTACTTCAATACTCTTCGCCACTTCGGTAATCATTCGTTCTTTTATCGGCATAATACCGACATGTCTATGATTGTTAATAAACATAAATCCACCTCTACCCTCTCGCAAGAAAACAACCACACTGGCAAACTCAATGTGATTTCGATATACCTGTGAATCGGTGCCCACACATACCTTGAGCTTGTGCCCTTTGGACTTTTCTCTCAATATGGTTTCTTCTACCAAGCCGATTAGGTCGTTGCTAAGAAAAGTTCCATCCAGTTTGCGCCAGCTCATTGTGTTGGTTTTGATTCTAAAGTATAGAATGTTTAAAGGAAAACAAAAACAATTCTTCCACCCTTGTGGATAAAGTAAATAAGCGCTTACTAATCTGATTATTCTTTCCACTATTCCGCTCTTTTTCCTAATTTTACAAGATGTCGAAACCCACTTTTATCCTCAACGATCATTACGAGAATTGGATTAACCTGCAACCGCTCACAATTACCAAACCTGTGAGTGCGCTTCGGATAGGTATCACAAGCATCGCAGAGAAGTGGAGCGATTACCTTCAGTGCGAAATTTTGATTAAAACATGCACTCCATATTTAAAATCGAAAGATACCTGGCGGCCCGAACTAGGCGGTGAGCAATTTTTTATCAACTCGAGTATCTTGCCTAACGATAATTTGGTCAAAACCATACTTAAGCTGGCAAATGGTCAAAGTTTGTATCACCAAGGCACCTTAATCGCATCTCGGATAAATCCTGAGGCGGAACAATTTGAGGAAGAGGTGGCCTATGAAAAAGAAATACTTCAACTCAAATTTCCCTGGGATATTTTCAATATGAACCAAGAAGCTCTTGCACTAGATTTCAAGAAGCTAACAACGAACAAAAATTCGGCAACGCTAAGCCAAACGAATACTTTAATTGGCCCGAAAGACCAATTATTTATAGAAGCAGGAGCTAAAATAGAGGCTAGTATATTGAATACGAGTCATGGACCAATTTACATTGGAAAGGATGCTGAAATCATGGAAGGTTCGATTATTAGAGGCGGTTTAGCGCTGTGTCAAGGTGCTGTGTTAAAGCTGGGTACGAAAATTTACGGATCAACCACGATTGGACCATTCAGCAAAGTAGGTGGAGAAGTGAATAATAGCGTTATTCAAGGATATAGCAACAAAGGACATGACGGATTTTTAGGCAATTCCGTAATTGGCGAATGGTGCAACCTTGGGGCTGATACAAACAACTCGAATCTTAAAAACAACTACGGCGAAGTATCTGTCTATAATTACAACGAAAAAGCCTATATCCGCAGTGGATTACAATTTCTAGGTTTAATCATGGGCGACCACAGTAAATGTGGAATCAATACCATGTTTAATACTGGGACGGTGGTAGGAGTTTTCGCTAATATATTCGGAGGAAATTTCCCACCTAAATTCATTCCTTCCTTCAGCTGGGGAGGTTCGGATGGATTTACAAGATACAATTTCGATAAAGCCATCGAAGTGGCTGAGCGGGTTATGGAAAGAAGAAAGGAAGTATTAAACCCAGAGGATGAAGCCATTTTGAGGTTTGTTTATGATAAAAGTATACAAGAATGAGAAGACAATTAGTTATTGGAAACTGGAAAATGAATACGTCGATCGACGAGGCTATCAATTTAATCGTTGATCTGAAAGAGGGTTTAAATGACGAATCAACCGTAGTTTGCGTGCCTTACACGCACATTGGTGTTGTGCAGGAAATTGTCGACGACCGGATTGCTGTGGGTGCTCAGAACCTCTGCCAATTCGATAATGGCGCCTATACTGGTGAAATATCAAGCACGATGCTTCAGTCTTTAGGCGTGGAATTTGTCATAGTGGGGCACTCTGAAAGAAGAGCTTATTTCGGCGAAACCGATTCTATGGTGAACACCAAAGTTCAACAAGCCCTTAAAAAGGATATCATTCCAGTTATTTGTTGCGGCGAGCAATTGGAAACAAGAAAAGAGGGCTCTTTTCTGCCTTTTATTGAAAATCAAATTCGGGAAGCTTTGAAAAATTTGAGTAAAGCAATGGTTGCCAACTGCGTCATTGCCTACGAACCTGTTTGGGCAATTGGGACAGGAGAAACGGCCAGTGCTGAACAAGCGCAAGAAGTGCACCGATTTATTAGGGGTATCATAGAAAATCTTTACGATAAGTCAACTGCCGACCATATGACTATCGTCTACGGAGGAAGTGTGAAAGCAGAAAATGCTGCAGATTTATTTAAGGAAGAAGATGTAGATGGTGCTTTGGTTGGTGGAGCTTCTCTGAAAGCCAACGATTTTCTTTCAATCATTAAAGCACTCTAATGGACTATTCTTGTGTTCATTTGTCTCAAACTAAGGGGCAAAATGCCTTGCTTATTGCCTTGCTCGATAATTTGGGCTACGACTCTTTTGAAGAATCTGACGAGGGGCATCTCATCGCGTACATCCCAAGCGCAGCTTTCAATCGAGAAGAATTACTAAACATGCTTCTTCCCCTTCCTGATTTGAAGGAAGTTGAGTTTGAAGTAAAAACGCTTGAAAACAAAAACTGGAACGAAGAATGGGAGCAAAATTTTAAGCCCATCTTGGTCGGTAAAGATTGTGTTGTCCGCGCTCCTTTCCATCCAAAGGGCAATGAAAAGTTCGACCTAGTTATTGAACCCAAAATGGCTTTTGGAACTGGTCACCATGCAACTACTTTTATGATGCTCGATTTTATGCTTGGCATGGATTTCGAGAATGCCAAAGTCTTGGATTTCGGATGTGGAACGGGCATCTTAAGTCTTCTAGCAGAAATGAAAGGCGCAGCAAATATTCAAGCCAACGATATTGAAGAAGCAGCTTGTATTAATGCGAAAGAAAATGCTTCGCTAAACAACTGCAGTAAAATAATCGTACACGAAGGTGGAATGGAAGTAGTTCCTAAGCACAATTATGATATTATCCTGGCCAACATTACTACAAATGTTATCAAAGAAAATTTACCTCACTTGTTACCGTTATTGAAACCAGGAGGGCACCTGCTAATGAGTGGGATTTTAGATAATCAAGAAGATCAAATTGTTTCGCTTGCTGAAGATTTGAAATTGACAAAAATTGGGTACAAGCATAAAGAGAATTGGATAGCACTTCACTATCAGAAATAGATATCAATGAGAAAAGTTACTTTATTATTTATCAACCTAGTCTTTATTTTTTCCCTGAGCAATGCGCAAGTCATTGATACGCTGCCAGTGAATAAAGCGGAGTTTATACCTGCATTGAAAGATAGGTTTGAGGCTACCAATCGCTCAGACCTCAAGGACTTGTTCAAAGAGCTTGACAGCCAAATCAAATCGGGTGAAATGAGCGACAAGGTCCTTGATAATTTTATATCAGCTACAAATCACATGCTTAAACTGCGAGGCAAAGCCTATCCGCAAATTCAACTTCTCCTCCGCTCGTATTTAGATTTAAATCAACTTACGCTGAATCCTTCAGAATGGGACCAGTTTCAGAAAACCTTGGAAACATTCATGGACAATTCGAAGCCGGGTGATTTGGTAAAAATTCAAGATTTTATAGACTTCACCATTCCCCTTTTTCGCGAAAATGCACTTTGGTACAGCAAGGGAAAAGTTTGGCAATTAAATACCGATCAGTTCACCTTAAGTTATGAAGAAAATGGTCCAGAGGTAAAGCTTAGCCAAGGAGATTTCTTCGGAAAAACACCCGATGATTCCATTCAAATTCTAAATACCTCAGGGACATACAACTACTTCACTAATATTTGGGAAGGTGAAATGGGCATGGTTAACTGGGAACGAGCTGGTCTATCAACATCCGAAGTTTATGCAACTTTTGGAACATACACCATTGACCTTCGCACAAAAGGATATAGTATAGACAGCGTTGAGTTCACTTTCAAAAACTATTTCAGCCATACGATTATAGGTCAAATAGAAGATAAAATGTCGAGCGTGGCGGATAAAGAGTCTCTACGATTTCCAAGATTCT
>JAFMKE010000197.1 GCA_017853115.1 Verrucomicrobiota bacterium | reverse complement strand
CCCCCCAACACCTCTTTTTAGCCGTTTTGAGCGATTATTTACATTGACCACAAGATTGTGGATAACTCAAGCCCTTTCAGGTGCTTAAATATGCGTTTACGCTACTTTAATTCGTATCTTTACAACTGCACAGTTAAACTAATTTTTGTAGATATATGAATACGGAAGAAGAAGAGTTGAAAAACGGAAATAACGCGGAATACGGCGCTGATGATATTAAGTCCCTGAAAGGTTTAGAAGCGGTTCGAATGCGTCCGGGAATGTACGTTGGAGGAACAGATTCACGCGCTTTACACCATTTATTAAATGAAGTATTAGATAACTCGATTGATGAGGCGCTAGCTGGTCATTGTGATACCATTGACATCATCATACACGAGAATAACTCGATTACGGTTAAAGATAATGGTCGTGGAATTCCTATCGGAGTGAATAAAGAGTCTGGACTATCTGCATTGGAGTTGGTAATGACATCGCTTCACGCAGGTGGTAAATTTGACAAGAATTCCTACAAGGTTTCAGGTGGTTTGAATGGTGTAGGGGTCTCTTGTGTGAATGCATTGAGTAAGCACTTGAGAGCAGAAGTACATCGAGAGGGCAAGGTGGTTGTTCAGGAGTATGAAAAAGGGATAGCGCTTGCTCCTCCAAAGGAAATAGCTAAGGCCGATGATACGGGAACTTCTGTTACCTTTTTACCTGACGATACGATTTTTGATGAGGTAAATTTTCTCTCTGAAAAAATATCTAATCGCTTGCGTGAGATGTCTTTCTTGAACAAGAAGGTTCGTTTAAATTTTACGGATGAACGCATTGTAGAAGAAGGCAAGCCGCTACACATGTCTTTCTACAGTGAAAATGGTCTTGTAGAGTATGTGCAGCATATTGACAAAGCGAGAACTTCTTTACTGGAATTTCCAATTTTTATATCAGGTGGAGAAGATGGAGTTGAAATCGATGTAGCCTTGCAATACAATACGGGATATTCTGAGAATATCGTTTCTTACTGTAATAATATCAGCACATACAATGGCGGTACGCATGTGAATGGCTTTAAACGAGCGATCACCCATTATTTCAAGAAGTACGGAGAAAACAACGGTTTCTTCTCCAAGTTAAAGTTTGCTGTTTCTGGTGAAGATTTCCGTGAGGGCTTAACCGCAGTAATCTCGGTAAAAGTGCCTAATCCACAGTTTAAAAGTCAAACGAAAGATGAGTTGACGAACTCGGAATTGGTGAGTTTGGTCTCTCAATCAGTAGGCAAGGTGCTTGAAGCTTACCTGGAAGAAAATCCAAAAGAAGCTAAGCAAATTATCGATAAGGTAATTATTGCAGCAACTGCTCGACATGCCGCAAGAAAAGCGCGTGAAGCAGTTCAACGAAAAAATGTGCTTTCTGGAGCTGGCTTGCCGGGTAAATTGGCGGATTGTTCTAGTAAAAACCCGGAAGATGGAGAAATATATCTTGTAGAGGGAGATTCGGCAGGTGGAACCGCTAAGCAAGGTCGCGATAGAAACTTTCAGGCGATTATGCCTTTACGAGGTAAAATCCTCAACGTAGAAAAGGCTTTGGAATATAAAATTTACGAAAACGAAGAAATCAAGAACATGTTTATGGCTCTTGGTGTCCGAATTGGAACAGAAGAGGATGATAAAGCCCTGGATATTTCAAAGCTTCGTTACCATAAGATTATTATCATGTGTGATGCCGATGTGGATGGAAGTCATATCGTTACCTTGATTTTAACTTTCTTCTTCCGTTACCTTCGTCCATTAGTGGAAAAGGGCTATGTATATATTGCCGCTCCGCCATTATATTTGGTGAAGAAAGGCAAAGAATTCCAATACTGTTGGAATGACAAAGAACGGGATGAAGCGGTTGCTCGCATTGGTAAGGGTAAAGACAATACCGTTGGTGTCCAGCGTTACAAAGGATTGGGTGAGATGAATGCGGAGCAATTATGGGAAACTACTATGGATCCAGATACTCGAACTTTGCGTCAAGTTACTATTGAAAGCGCTACCGAAGCGGATGAGATATTCTCTATGTTGATGGGAGATGAGGTTCCGCCGCGCAGAGAGTTTATTGAATCGCATGCTAAATTTGCGAACATTGACGTTTAGCATTTAGTCTCCATCTTTTGGGCGAAGTTTGCGAATATTGATGTGTAGTGTGTTACGAAGTAACAAATACCTAGTGTAGATAAAAAAAGAGGATGCTAAGCGTCCTCTTTTTTATTCCTTTATCTTTAATTCATCATATCTTGCATTTTATGGCAGCTAATATTTTTACTCCCAATGACTTTGACCGTATCTGTCATCGAATAGATAAGTTGAGCTCCGAAAACAATAGACGGTGGGGAACGATGAGCCTAGCTCAGATGATGGCGCATTGCAGTATCCAACTTGAGTTGGCTTTAAATTCAAAGAAGACTAACAAGCTCGAAGGGCCTGGGATTATGCGAACGAATATTGGTCGTTATCTGGCATTGTATGTATTGCCCTGGGTGCCAGGATTACCTGCACCAGAAAAAATGAATACAAGCAAGAATGATTTTAATGGATTAGTATTTGAAGAAGAGCGAAAGCGTTTACTTCACTTGTTGGAAAAGCTAAGGTCTTACAGTGGAGAGTTGAATGCCCATCCATTCTTTGGATTGTTGAATAGAAAAGACTGGGGGCGATTG
>JAFMKE010000055.1 GCA_017853115.1 Verrucomicrobiota bacterium | reverse complement strand
CTTATATGCTAAAACTTCGGGTAGTTCAACTCCTGGCCCTCAAGGTCCTCCGGGCCCTCCAGGTCCGCAAGGCCCTCCAGGCAATGATGGTGCAACAGGCCCACAAGGCCCTCAGGGAACAAATTTTTTCAGTAATATGCAGGGAGGCAAAGTAGATATTGGGAATGTGGTAGCGCCCAATGAATTGAAAGTAGTTTCAGTAACTTTTCCTTCGCCATTTAACAATCCGCCGAATGTGATTTGTACTGCCTCGGAGCAGCCAGGAACGATATATGATGACTCCTTCAATCTTACTACACGAAATATTACTACAACTGGATTTGAGATTGTGGTGAATCGAGTAGATGGAACCTGGTGGGGACAAGATTTGGATGCTTACTGGTTGGCGTTTGAGTAGTTTTTTTGTTTTTTTCCATTTAAAGTTTATTTTTGGAAAGTTTAAAATTCTGATTAATGAAAATTTCATTTAATAACCTTAAATTTTTTAGACTTATTTTTTTGTCCTCTATTCTTTTATTCGGTTGTGGAGGAAGCCCAGTCGATAAACAGTTAACTATATCGCCTCGTGTAAAAAAAGATTTTTTTGACAAGCATTTTAAAGGGAAAGATTTGCTTGATTCTAAACACCCTGCTCAAATAGCGGCGTTTAATAAGTCAATGGAAATTTCTGAAATTCAGATGATTTTTGATGTTTCAGCAGGCTTGTTGCCCGCTTTTTCTCTGTTTGACGAACCTGTTGCTCAGCAATTAGATAATGCCTACAAGGCTACATATTTTAAATGTGGGCACAAAAATGAAGATGTTTGCGAAAATTTTGACGGAGCTATCAATGCATTTAAAAATCCAGCTACATATGGAGGGGTGCATTCATATATCGAAGGAGGCTTAGATAAGGCCACCGAAGATGTCAATAAAGTATCCATATTCTTCACTGATTTTTTATATGATTACGACAGTAAAGCGCAAAATTATCAATATGCGGTCAATGGGAAACAATACCCAATCAATAACAAGATTTCAGAAGCTTGGGGAAGTGAATATTTTGAACGATGGTTTAGTAGCGGAGGATCGGTCATTGTTATTCATGAGAACTTTAATAATACGAAATGGAATGGACTGAATGAAACAAAATTTTATGCGCTTTTCTTTCTCCCCGCTCAAGTTAAACTCGATGATCAGCTTCAGAAGATTATTGATTCTTATGATTATGTTCATATCGACCCAAATAAGCTTTATTTTGATACGCAGGATTTTCAGGCCTCATTAGAAACTACGATTAAGGATAATAATTGTTTCTTGTTATATGACTCAAAAGATTTGGGCGGCTTTGCTTTTAGTTCCTCGTTGAAGTATTTGACTGAAAACGAAATAACAAGTTTGGGAAATTTGACCCTAGTTAACGAAACAAATTGTATGAACAATATCCAGGTGGATATTGAAGCAAAATCGATAGTTCAGGAACTTGCTGCATTGAATGAATCAGAAATTCTTGGAATGAAAACGGCAAATGCGAACCAGCAGATTTTGCATATCGACAATGCGAATTTTGGAGTGGATATAAATCCTAATGATATTAATTACTTGGGATATGAAGATTATCCAGATGTCTTGTCTTGGATGTATCAGACGCGTATTTCAAATTTTTCGGTAGATTTAACCTCTTTCGAAAATGATTTAACTTCATTAGTTCGGGCTGATGGCTTGGCTGAAAATTTTAATAATACTGCGCTCTACGAAAGTTTGCGAATAGGACTTGAGAACTCAAAGAATTCTATTAAGGACAATTTAAACGAGCCAAATTTCTTTAACTTTTACTCATTTATTTGGGCTTCTAGTAAATATTAAGCAATATGTATAATCTATCAAATTTCACTACCGCAATAAGTTATATCTATATTTATTCTGCTTTGATTGGGATATTGTGGTCTTTTTTTACAGCATTCATCAATTGGCTTATACCACTGAGTTTAAATTTGAACTCGAAGGATGTATTGAAAAGACGAATAGTTTTTTTCTCGGTACTTTTCTCGATGTTGGTTTCACAGTTCTTTTATGTTTTAGAGCAATACATGACGATTTTTATAAATCGTATTGCGGAAGATGCCGATATTATTGCTCCTATGATTCAAAATCATTTTATTGGTTACCTGGTTTTGTGCCTGGTTATGTACATGTTTAGTTATTGGGTGATTGCGGAATTATCCCTTAAACTGGGTAAAACCCTCAAGCATAAGCTTGTTTTTAAATCAAATATGAAAATTTTTGGAATCTTTTAAATCCTAAAATAATTAATAAAAAATTATGTCGAAGTTTTTTTTAGTAGCAGCAGGTGGCACCGGAATGAGGTGCTTACAAAGTTTCGTTCAAATGTGTGCCTTAGGAATGTATCCTAATCGTAATATATCTATATTATTGTTGGAAACTGATGAGCAAAACAAGGATAAGAAAAATACTGAGAATCTTTTAAAGTGGTATAAGGATATTCAATCTTCTGGTGTTGATCGAAAACAGGCTGCAGTTGATAAGATGACGACTGATGGTGCTGCAAGTATTCCTAGTGATAATAGCTCATTGGTTGGTGGTTTTTTTAGTGCCAATATTGATTTATACACATTTGTTCCTGACTATTCCAAGGATGACACAAGAAATTTTGTGGTCTTGAGTCAGGTGGAGCGAGGGAATTCTGAGGTTAATCACAAACTAGCTAATATTTTTTATGAAGAACCGGTTCAGGAATTTCCGTTGGCTCATGGATATCGAGCGCGAACGCACTTAGGGTCTTATCTTATGTACCATGCAATGATTGAGGATATTCGAAAAGCCATGTCGGATGACAAATATATTGGCAAGAGTCAATTATTGAAGTTTATACAACAGGTACAAAAGGCTTCCGCTTCCGGAGGTGCGAGAGTTTTTGCATTAGGATCAACATTTGGTGGCACAGGAGCTTCTTCTATTCCGGTTATTACTAGAGCAATAACAGATTCTTGTAAAATATTGACGGGAGATATGATTCAAATGGAGAATATTTATTATGGTGGTGTTGTGCTTAGTGCTTACTTTAAGTTTTCTCCGCCGTCAGATGCGCATAAAAAGAAAGATAAAATTGTTGCGCAATCTGAGTTTTTTAAGCATAATTCAGCTTCAGCCCTAATGTATTATGTGAATGACCCAACTATACTGCAAACCTATAAGAAATTATATCTACTTGGCTGGGGAGGTGATGGATTTGATTGGTGTGATACGGACATGTACAAAAAGAAATACTTATCAAATGATGAGGAGGCTAAAACGGCCACGGGTGGAAAGAACCAAGAAAATCCGTGTCATTTAATTGAGTTGTTTGGTGCATTTGCGGCAAAGCATTTCTTTGAAGAGCAAAGCACTTCCCAAAAGAGTTTAGATAATATTCTGAGCACGGAGTTTAAATACAAGTCGCTTGAGGTTTCAGGCAAGTCGGACAGCAAAAACCCTATTGTTCATTGGGAGGATTTGTTTTCACTACCCTCTCCGAATACCGATAAGAATGTGAAGTCCGTTTCAGAAGAGATTCAAGAAAATTTTGCAGGCTTGATTTGTTTGTCTGCTATAATTAATAGTTACTATGACAAATCATTGAATAAGTTTCTAGATGTGCTGAAAAGATATAATATGTTTTTTGAAATTGACGATATTCAAGAGGAAGCTGTTTCTGATTACTTAAGTACGTTTTATTCAAAAGAAAACCCGAACGGAGTGAAAGAGATACCTGGTTGGATTAAACAACTTTACTTAACCTTTCACGGGGAGATGAATACACCGAGAGAAATGTTTTTTGGCTTGAATGGTGATGTGCTAGAGGCAGATAATGATGGTATAAGCTGGTGGCAATTATTTAACTTAGGCAAAGATGAAAAATCTAGTGCAAATAGGTTTATTGAAACTATGCGCAAACAATATAAACCCTCAGGAAAGAATGCCCAAGGCTTAGGTGATTTTTTAGACTTGCTAAGAGCGACGGTTAAGAATACAACTATTATAAACACACTACGTAACTAATAAATTATGTCGAGAAAAGAAAGAACGGCTGTTTTAGCTCAAAATACAGATGTTGCCACAGGAATGCCTGCATCAGCGGATGCTTGGCACACCATACCTCAGATAAATAATTTTGTTAACAGTATCGATTTGGATGCTCTTAACATGGAAAAAGGAGATGTGTATTCAATTCTTACTGCAGTTCCTTCACCTTGGGTTAGAGCATATATGATGTCAAATGCCTTGCGATGGCGTTATGTGACTAGGACTCAAAAGGAAAAGCCTGAGGAAATGCAAGGTATGGAAGGCTTATATTCTGCCCTTCAGGATGAGTTTAAGGGGCTTTTGAGCTGTTTGGCCTTATATAGTAGTCGAATATCTGTTCAAAAAATAGTTTTAAAATATCCAGATAAGGAAATTGATGTTGAAAATGACACGGAGATTGACATCCTAAAGAAGGTTTACAATGTTTACGATATTGCTGGAGCTTTTGGGAATATGTTGTTTGAACAAGCAGGTTTATGGTCTGATAACAGAAAGAATTCAGAAGATTTTAATCCCCCATATTTCCAGTTGATTCATTTGGACAATGTTGTTATAGGCGCCACGAGTCCTTCGAGTTTGGCCTATCCTGCAGCATTTTATGACCTTTCGGAAAGTGACATAGAGTTTTTTAAAAGAGGCAGATTTAGAGATCCAATCGGATTTTTGAATGCAAAGCAACTTGAAAAAATTGTTCATTATGTTTCGCAGCTTGGCTCCCAAGTTGATAATTATGAATCAGCTATAGGATCAAATCAAGCTATTTTGCTTTCGGTTAGAACCTTTTTAAAAGAATTTGTTCAAGAGATTAAGGAGCATATCAAAAAGACTTTTCCTGAATATTCTTTTAATGAATCAGGTGTCCTGGATTATTTCCAAAAATTTGAATATCCATTTGATTTGGTATTCAATATGGATATGAAAATATACAAGACGGAAGATGGTCGATATCTAAACAAAAATGAATCTGGAAATTTGGAAGAATTTAATCCAGATTTGTTGTTACTTGATGCGGAGTTCTCATCCGTTGTCATGTTGGATGCGGCAAATGGATTTAATCCTAATTTATCAACTGTGTTGCCCGCAAAGGATGAAAAGGGAAATACGCATTATTTTGCACTACCATTAAGTGCTAAGGGCTTAAATGAGTTTTATCCCGAAATATCTGATCTCTTAGACGTTAACAAAGGGGATAAATCCTTGACAGCCGAATATGACAGTATGCATAAAACCCTGAATGTATGTCTTGAGTTAAACATTTCTGATCATGTTACTCCATTTTATAAGCGATATAAGGTGACAAATCCGGATGAAGCCTTAGATACCAATGTCATTTTATGGCCAAATTTTGTCGCCCCGAATTGGAAAAATTACTACTTGTATTCGGAAGCTCCGCATAATCGCAAGGGGATAAAAGTGCTACCACTTTATGCTTCTAATGGAGCTGTGGCTGGCGTTCGGCGGGATACTAAAGGTAATATTTATCATATCCATGAAGATAAAGTTCCCGCATATAAGCGTGATTTCAATTCAGAAATCATTGTAAAATATGATGAAAAGTTGTTGAAAGAGCGGGATATGAATTATGAAATTTATTTTTCAGAGATTCCATTTACAGGTGTTGAAATTCGAAACAGCACCAACTCTTTAGATGATTCTTGTTGTGGTTTTATTCTTATGAAAAGTAACTCAAAAGATAAGAATGAATCTGTTTCGAATTATACGGGTAATAGAAATGAGCTAGAGCCAGTTGACGTTGGAATTGATTTTGGTAGTACGAATACAACTGCCACTTTCAGTAATAATAGAGATGAGCACTCTAACATTGTTATAAATAACAGAAGACGATTTATTCTAGGCAAGGAGCTAAACGACAATAACGTTTTTGCTGAACCGAATGAAATTTTCTTCTTTCAAAATGATACTACAAGTAAATCGATAAAGTCAGCACTTGTTTATCATGATTACCTTCGAATCGTAGATCCAGAAATTGGTCAATCCATGCCTTTGGCTGGAGGTGTTCCGAATTTTGAAAGAAATTTAAATTTAATTGGCGGGCAGGAAAATCATTTACTCTTAGAGGCTATTCCGAACGAAGAAACGAAGCTTTTGTATGATTTGAAATGGAAAAGAGAAGACAAATATTTGGTCAATAAAAAAGCGTTTATTAAATCAGTTTGGTTATATATTAACGCCGAGTTGTTTGCTACGCAGAAAGTTCCTAAAAATCTTCTTTGGAGCTTTCCAACCTCCATGCCTTTAGATCTTCGTAAGACATACGAAGGCATTTATCAAGAGGTTTTGGATACGGTAAAACCAATAAAATCGAATATTAACGTTAATCTCACCCCTCTGTCAACAACCAAATCAATGGCGAACAGGGCCTTAAGTGAAAGTGAGGCTGTAGTAAACTACGCGCTGTCATCAGGTGGAGTGGGTATAGGTTCTAAATCGATTATGGTGGGTATTGATATCGGCGGTGTTACCTCTGATTTGCTTGTGTTAATAGCTGATCCAGGCGAATACAGGGCCAAATTGATGAGCCAGTCATCAGTTAAAATAGCGGCGAATAAATTATCACAAGCAATTGGTAAATCGGAAAATTTACGTGAATGTATTAAGCATTTCGTTCGGGTAAATAAACTCAATTTACCTGCACTAGAGAACATTACAAGTGATACTTCTCACTTCCTTACTAATTTGCTTTTCGAAGTAATGGAGGATGATGCTAAGCTGGAACGATCTTTTTACAGGGAGCTTTGGAATCCAGAAAATGAACAATTGAAGAGGGATGAGACACGGGGATTAATTGCTATTTCTGCCTATATCACAGGATTGTTGATCTTCCATGCTGGTCAGTCGATTAGAAGTATGTTGATTAATGAAAAAAATGCTGACAATTTTAGTGTTCAAGAACTTCAAGATGGATTTCACTTAAAAATTAGTCCATTTGGTAAAGGTGGAAAACTATTTGATTGGTTGGAAAGTGCTATTAATGAGGCGGTATCAACTGAATATTACAAAACATGCTTTCTTGCTGGTTTTAATGCCCCTGAGGACGTTGAGCCTAAGAATGAGGACATTCTCAATTCTTTCAGTATTATAAGTAATCCGAAGAACCTTAAAATGGAGGTTGGTTATGGCTTAACTGCGCCAAGAAATGTGGTTAAGATTGATGATTTGATGGAAGCCGAAATAGTAGGTGAGAGTGGATATGTGTTTAGAAATGCGAATAATGAGAAGATAGAATTGAAATGGAATGATCCGATTGTAGCTTCTCAAATATTTGAATTTGGTGAAGATTTAGTTATCCCGGAATCGAATGATAAAGATTCAGGTCTAACTCATTTTGAAAAATTCAAAACGGTATATCTTACCTTGATTAAGGATTGGGATATTTTTGATTATTCCTTGTTAAAATCTTCTACGAAGGATTTCGCTTACACAAGTTTGGAAAATTATGTAAAAAATGACGAGGATTGGTTAGCTGGTGCTGAACTTAAGAGAAGAACGGGTGATGACGATGACTTTTTATTTTCATGTTCACCTTTCTTGTACGAAGGAATGTGCTTTTTAGATGATGTGATAATCAAAAACATTTACAAGTCTTGAGGCACACCTTTTTAATCGTCACTCTTTTCTCGGTATTCTGCTCGGCATGTACGGATATATCTAAGCAAGTTAATGACACGGTTGATTCTCAATCAGCGGTTGAGGAAAAAGAGCGGAAAATTGATACGGTTGAAGAGCTTAACGAGACTAAAACCAAACCATTTTATAATTGGAAAAATCCGGTTTTAATGCCCACTGCTGCTTCATTGGGCAACACGCTTCGGGCATACTTTTTAGTTGGTCAATTCGATCAAATGTTGTCGTTTATTCATATCCCGCAATGTATGACTCGCGCAGAGGCAATCATGAAGCTTAGAAATTTTAACTGGGGTTATGATATTGACATGACTAATGTGCAATGGAATCCGGATAGCTCTTTCGTGATGACCTACCAAACTTTTATTAATAATACGGTGGGCATCGATCAATATTTTGGCCGAGTCGTGGATGATACGGCAAGATTAGTAATGTTCGCAGACTGTGAGCATCTTTTTAAATACCGTGGTGAGTTGTTTGATGAAGCGGCGTATTGCAGCCTAATGGCTAGTTTGTCTAATATTAAGTTTGAATTCGATAGCTCTGTAATTCTCAAGGAGTCGCAGCCTGCCTTACTGGATTTGTTGAAGTTTTTCTCGGATAATCCAGGGATTAGGGTTAAGCTCATTGGGCATACGAGTGCAGAGGGTGGATATGAGTATAATATGAAATTGTCGAAGGATAGAGCCACAGCGATAGCAAGTTATTTAATTCAAAATGGGGTGTCAAAGGATCAGGTTATTGCTGAAGGAAAAGGAAGCACACAACCCATTTATACCTCTTATGATTCAGAAGAATTGCAGGCAAAAAACCGAAGAGTTGAAATAGTTATTCTCAACGAATAAGCTGAAAAAGCATTATAAAAATTGCATACAGTAAACTCATCGTTTTCACAAGATAAATTTAATGAATATGGAAAGAATAGTTTTAACAATAGGATATGTGCCTGAAGATAATAGTGTTGATCTTATACATTGTGGAGATTCGGACGTCTCTATGACCATGGAGTTAAATTTTGAAATTATTGAGAATACTTGTTTAGGTATAGACAACGATTTTAGCGTTAAGATTGAAAATAGTGATTTGTGGGATCATAATTCTTCTTTTTATCATTCTATTTCAACCTACCTATCTAACTACTTTAATGTTGTCCTATCTCCCAAGCAGATTTATGGTAGTTATGTTTTATTAAATGATGAACCAGATAATCATTCTTTAAATTCGGAAATTATTGACTCTGAAGCTGGAACATTTAGCAATGAAAACCAAGAGCATAATGGCAAGATTTATTTCAGACATTACTTTGAAGAAGATGGTGAAATCTATGATGAATCTGTTTGTGTCTTTCATGTAATTAAGTCTTATTAATGAACATCCCGCATCAAATAATCAAACAAATAATCAGAGATGAAATTGATTTGAAATCTTTTGATGAAAGAGACAAAAGACAATGGATCACAGCAGGTTTAATAGATGCTTTAAATGAGAATGGAATTTTCCCAACCGCTGTTCGGAGTATATCATTAAAAATGCCTTCATACGCATTCCTATGTAAAGTGTGGGTAAATTATAAAGGCAAAGAGTATTACATAGAATTAGGAATTTTAGATCGAGATAAGTTAAAACTTGAAAACAGCTTAACAGATAATTCAAATAGGGTTTCAGTTTATTTCTTTGATAATATTTCTGAGATTCAATCATTACTCGAATCTATTCGTGAGTTGAATTACTATGTTGTTAAAATTGGAACTAATCGTATGCTTTTAATAAATTCAATAAATGAAAATTTTATACATTGATCTGGATGGGGTTATTGCAGATTTTGAAAAAGGTAGACAAAAACATTCTCTATCTAACATTACACCATTCATAGGAAGACCAGATAAACTTCCCGGCATCTATGAAAATTTAGAACCAATACCAGGAGCTATCGATGCAGTGAATAAACTATTAGAGGATCTAGTTTTTGATGTCTACTTTCTATCTACTGCACCTTGGGATAATCCTGAGGCTTGGATGCATAAACGATTATGGATTGCAAAATTTTTTGACGAAAAATTGATTAGAAAACGTTTAATACTATCTCATCACAAACACCTTCTAATAGGAGACTATCTTATTGATGACAGAAGATTCAATGGTGCATCAGAATTTAAAGGCGAATGGCTCCATTTTGGTTCTGAAAAATTTCCAGATTGGGAAAGTGTATTGGATTATTTGGCGGTTGATTGATGAGTGAAGTTTAAAAATCAATGATTAGTTTTCAATTCCATTGAAATTTTTCATTAAGAATTCCATGTTGTCCAAGAGTCTATTTTTTCCCATTTTACCCCGTTAAAACTCCATTCTTCTCTTTTTCCATGTCCCATTAATGGAGCCAATTTTAAACCCGTGTAAAGTGTGCACGAATTGCCATATATGTGAATGGGAAAGACAAAACCATTAACTATTGGCGGCCGTTTAAATTCTTTGGGTAAGCCAGTTCGAATTTCATCCTTATAACCAGCAGACACCTCCGTTGTCACCTTGAATGATGCTATAATTTTGGGGAGGGGTAGCTTGGGTAAATTTCGTTTCAAATCACTTATTTCCATTTCTAGTTTACCAAAATCGTAAAGCAAACCGCTTTTGAAAATAGTCTTTTCAACTTTAGTGACTGTAGATCTGTATGTCTTTATATCATTTGAAAAAATAACCGATTCACTAAGCAATGTTTTTGTAGAACTTTCTAAATCTATAAATCCATCATCTAGCTTTTTATTTAAATCGATAGATTTTATCGTTTGAATTGTTTTCAAAATTTTTTCAAGTTTTTTGTTGTACCATTTAAACTCCTGATAATTAGTATAATCTATAATTTCTTCTTCTATAAAATCTATTTGGAAACCCTCATCATGATTTGAAATTGACTTATACGTATCAATTACAGTATCATAAAGTAGTGAGTTCTCTTTATATATATCTTTTTGTCTTAAGTCATCGAGCGTAATCATAAATCAATATTAAAATTCTTTCTTTATTCTGGTGTTAATAATCCTTACATAATTATTTATATCGCTAATGTATCAGGTACGCACAGAATACTTTGATGGTCTACTTCCCAATACAAAAAGTAATTGGTGTTGATTATTAGGCGGTTATGATTTTGAGGTACAAATAGGATTGATTTTAATAGTTTAGGACAAGCCTGATTCATTTGCATTAATCTATTACGCCCCGTATCTTTATGCCCATGAATAAATATACTGGTGATTGTGAAAATGGATACGGCACTTTGACTTATCCATCTGGAGTGAAATATGAAGGTGATTGGAAAGATAACATGAAGCACGGAAGCGGCATCTATACTACGCCAGACGGACAGAAATATGTCGGTGAGTGGAAAGATGATTTAAAGCACGGGTAAGGCACTTATACTTGGCCAGGCGGACGCAAATATGTTGGTGAGTTTAAAGCCAAATCTCTGAACAGTTAATATCATATTATTTATGTTAAAGCAAAGAATGTCAGAAGTTCGTTGGTGATATATCCTTCTAGAACAAGTTTATTTTTCATTTTTCAAACTAGACATTTACTTGGTTGTCTTAGTAATATTTCCATTATTATGATGAACTTGAGTTGATTTTAAGCACCCTGGAGAGTGTTGATGTCCTCTGCTTCCATTTCCGCTTTCTGGAATTTTTGTTTGAAACATTCCTCCGCAATGCATACATGTAATTGTAACTGTCTTCATATTATTAGATTTTTTGAGTTAAAATTTATAATAAGTCTTTGCAAGTTAAAGAAAACTTCTCTAAATACAAATCTCAAATTAAAATTATTAATTACAGAAGAATGAATTTATGGGTAAAAACTATAGTCAAGAGTTATATGGGTTAGATTATGTTGATGTGAAAGCAATTTTCAATTCTCACGAAGCTAAAATGCATAATTTAACGTTTCGAGGTACAAATGATTTCGATAAAGTTTATCGAGGTACAATAAAGGTACAAATTTGTACCTAATAAACGCATGATATCACAAAGTAAATAAATACTATGTTTTAATAAGGTTGTTATAAATAAAGGATTTAAGTGTGTTTTTTGGTCTTTTCTTATTTGCTTGTTTTGTGGTGGTTACTTTCCGATACAAAACTTCCCGAATATAGTTCCTAAAATATCTTCGTCGATGT
>JAFMKE010000054.1 GCA_017853115.1 Verrucomicrobiota bacterium | reverse complement strand
AATTTGTGAAACAAACCCTTGGATCGATCTGGCTCAACAAAATCAAATTCGGTTCGAATCAAATGCCAATCCTTATGCGTGGGGTCAATACTATGATGAATGAGTATTTTATAAAACACAGCCTGCCTCCAATAATCTCCGCCATGCAAATCTTCATGTGATGAATCCTCCTTAAGCTTACTCGGATCTTTAGGGCCTCGGAGCATCGGCAATTTCTTCGTATCAAAATTTCCTGTTTTGTAATCAACAATGACTACATCTTTATTTTCAAACTCAAGTTTATCGATCTTTCCATTTATATTGATATCCTTGTATACTCCATTTATCTTAAACTCGAGCAAGTTCTCCTTATTCCATTGACCAACATAGTGTGTGTAGTAAGCTGGAAAGAATTTATCGATATACGATTTTCTTTGCTCGTATTCCTTCTTGGTGAAGCTGTCTTGCTGCCTATACAAGTGCTTTTGACCGAAGTCTACAAACTCTTCAACACTCGGAAATTCGCCTCTTAATCTCATCTCCTTAAACAACAATTCTAAAGCATCATGCACAGCGCTACCAAAAGCCATCGCGTTATTCTTCGCTTGTGGAATTTGAATAAAGTTGTGATAATAAAACTTCAGCGGGCATTTGAGGTAATTATTTAAATGCGTTACGCTCATCGAATAATTTTCCAATCGCTTCTTAAGCATTCCTTCCTCAATCAAATCTGGCCGAATTTTTTCCTGCATCAACTGAAGCACATTGTATTTAAATATCTCTTCATCAGACAATTTAATCGAATGCTTTTCTATCTGTTCCACCCCACTAATCTCCTCAACAAACTTAGATTGCATTAAATCTTTGCCCTTAGGATCTTTCTCTGCATATGAAATGTAAAGAAACTCCTTGGCCCTTGTTAAAGCCACAAAGAACAAACGACGGAGATCCTCTTTATTTTCCTCATCACTAGGTTTAGCAATCAGGCCTTCTGGTAATTTGTATTTATTCGTAAATGGACGAGCCTTCTCCCAAGATGATTCGGTAGATGCAATCAAAAACACATATTTATACTCCAAGCCTTTCGAACCGTGAATGGTAGTGAGTTGAACCGCTTCTTCAGTATAGGCAGATTTCACGAATGGTAAAGCAATGCCATATTGATTCATCCGATCAATCCCTACAAGCAGATCACCTAAAGTCATGGTTGGATTCCGATGATTTTCTTCTTTGATGTAATCAAAAAGTGTTTTTAACTCCTGAAGTAACCACACCTTTTTATCTTGTCGTTGAATGTATTCAATGATATTTAAGTCATCGAGAATCGTTTGAAACAACAACTGAACAGGCTTCTCCTGTAAATCCATTTGCCACTTATTCGTCAAGGCTGCTAATCGATGAATTTCAAGCATACTTTCTTCATCAAAAATCTTTTGGATATCACCAAGAGCTTCTCTCCAGGTGGTTTTAGGCTTGGTATACCGACTTTCTCTCAATTCAAAACTAAGTCTCGCTGATTGTATGGGCTTGATTTTAAAATAAGGGTAATTCATCATGTCGAACAAAATATCTTCCCTACTGTGTGGGATTTGATGTTCATCATGAATATATCGTAGCACACTTAAGAGATGCAAAGTCAACTTTTCCTCTAGCACATTAACCGCTCGCGTTGTTTTCACGGGAACATGCATCTGATTCAAACATTGAAAAAGCTCTTCAGAATATTTATGTTTTGCATATAATACGCCTATCTCACTAAGAGGAACTCCTTGCTCCTTTAACTTGACTATCTGATTAGCTATATCCGCTACTTCATGTGAAAAATTGGGATACACATTGATACGGGGAACAACCCTACTATTTTTCGCAAAATCTGCTGCAGCGTCGAGCGTTTTATCCAACTTCAGCTGAGAAATTTGATTAACTAAACGCTCCTTATTCTGATTGATACTAGCCGCTGACAAATCTAAAATCGCACGAGTGGATCGATAATTTTGCTTCAAGACAATAACCCTTTCTTGCTGTTCTTGGGGACTTAACGGAGCAATTGTATCTCTATAAAAGTCAATTATATTTTGAACACTCGCTCCCTGAAAACGATAAATACTCTGATCGTCATCGCCAACTACAAAGACATTCGGATTATCCCAGTAACTGTACAACAACTTCAAAATAGCATTTTGAGCGCCATTGGTATCTTGATACTCATCCACTAAAAAGTATTGAAACTGTTCTTGATAGCGACTCAATATCCATTCATCAGTTTCAAATGCCTCCAAAACAGATAATATCATATCATCAAAATCATATCGCCCAGCTGCGCGCTTCATTTTTTGATAAGTATCCAAATATTTTGCTGCCTCAATAGTGGCCCGAAAAGATTCTCTTTCCTCTTCAATTTTGTCTGTTCTTATGTCCCCTTTATTAAACACAGTACCATCAGCGAGCGTTACCTTCTTGCCAGCAATAACTCCGCTCTTTTCAGGATAAATATTTTCTAGATACCACTCCACCCCTTCTTCAATATCCTTTGCACTGATATGTTCTTTTTTCATGATGGAGAACAAATCCTTTAGGCGCGTTGTGTCAAAATATATATTACCGCTCCATCTTTTTAAGACACTGTCTTTAGGAAAAGAATCGATGAGCTTTTCGAGCAATTCAAATTCCTCAATTTCAGAAATCGGTTCTAACTCACCCATACCAAAATGATCCAGATTGTCTTGAATCACCTTGTTGCAAAAACTATGAAAGGTGTGTATGTTGACTTTGTAAGCCTCTGGACCGATAAAGGTCACAAGTCGCTTTCGCATAGCCGTAACGCCCGCATCGGTATACGTTAAGCAGAGTATATTTTCGGCAAATGCAACTCCGCTATCTAAGATGTTTCCGATTCGCGCAGCAAGAATTTGCGTCTTCCCTGTTCCAGGACCTGCAACTACGAGCACTGGGCCCTCTATTTTTTCAACCGCTTTTTTTTGAGCAGCATTTAACTTATTGTATGCTTCGATGTAGCTAGCTGTGGTTTTATGCATAAGTTTTTTAATTGCAAATATGAAAAAGGCAAACGCAGCCAATCTGCGTTTGCCTTAAAATTATACTTTTCTTGGTGACAACTCAAATCATCCTAAAGAAAAGAAAGTAGATGAATCAAAATGGACTTTTGTAGTCGTCGTTGTTTATGAAAGCAGGGTCATCCAAAGTTAACAAGAAAGCTTTTAAAGCGGCTTTTTCTTGAGGAGTCAACTGCACACCCCCTTGAAGCGCTTGCTTCATCAATGGATCTATGTTTGGAGTTACATGCAATCCTTCACTGTAAAAATCAATAACCTCATCCAGTGTTGCAAATCGTCCGTCATGCATGTAAGGCGCCGTATACGATAAGTTTCTTAAAGGAGGAGCTTTCATTTTCCCGATATCGGTACTTACTCCATTCGCACCACCCAAACCTAAATCAGTATACTGTCCAATTGTACTAGCATCCTGCAAACCATTATCGTGAAAATCGTTATCTGTCATAAATGGATATACTCCATGACAATGAAAACAATCTCCTCGTTCTGTAGTAAAAACCAAATCAAAACCTTCTTGCTCTAGGGCTGTTAAAGTAGCCTGTCCTCGTAAACTCTTGTCGTACTTACTGTCACTAGAAATTATCGTTCGGATAAAGGATGAAATTGCCTTAATTACGTTGGTCTCATCAACGGCAGCGTTTTTAAACGCCTCGCGGAAAGCAAACGCGTATTCTTCATCCGCTTTAATGCCATTCAGCGTAGTTTCCCATTCAGGATGCTGCTCATTAACGATAGCATCTTCAACTGCGTCTTCCAACGTCATCACACGACCGTCCCAAAAGAAGCCTTTGTCTGTCCAAGCTAAATTGAATAAAGGCGTTGCATTTCGCGTAGTAATTTCCCCAATATCGTTGGTCGAGAAGGGCAAGCCATTGTCTGTCAGGGCACTTCCTAAGTTATGGCATGTGCCACAACTCATGGTCTGACTTTTAGAAATCAAGGTTTCGTAAAATAACTTACGCCCTAAATCCACCTTAGCTATAGTGAGTGGATTATCACTTGGAACATCTATATCTGGAAAACGATAAATATCAGGAAACGGATAGGCCGTTTCATCATAATCTTCATTAAAAGGCACATCTTCCTTGCACCCACTCAAGCTTAGCGCTAGAAGGATACAAACAAAAGATATGCCTTTAAATACTTGTTTCACAGTTAGTCAACACTTAGTGCATTCACAAAGTTGTTCATCATTTTCATAGCCAAAGGCATATTGTTCATCGTATGCGTTTCTGGCTCAGTATCGAAATCGATGTTGACGAATAAGTCATTCATATCCAAGGTTGTTACCATAGTAGTTGTATTACCCTTGTTTATGGAAAACGCTTTTTCTTTCAACTTAGTTTGCGCAAAACCGTTCATACCTACATGGTATACCAATGGCTCATCAATACCGTTATTGATTCTGAATCCTTCCACTTTAAGGTAGATGTAGGCTTCTGCCATTAACCAATACATGCTGCGATTCAAACTCATCGGATGATCACTGGCATATGAACTTGGATCCGTAGCATTTCGATCATCTGTTAAACCAACAGTAAAACTTGGATTTTTATATGCATCTGCCTCCAAGGTGTAGTTAAACTCAAATGTTGCTGGATCAGATAAATCAACCAAGGTTACGTCTTTAACCTCGATAGCTGCATTTCCATCTTTATCCATTATTTCCACATCCGAAATGTAGTAATTAATTAATGTGAAATACACTGAATCACCATCCAAATCATATACTTTGTTTAACTCCAAATTTTCATCATTGATGATTGTTGCATACTTCATGTTTAAAACACCTTCACCTGCTTCTTCTTTACAGGCACTTAGACTCAACAGGGCGATACTAATTACTGCGATAAATAATTTTTTCATTGTTATAAGTTTCTTATTAAAATTACCCTTTAGGGATTAAAATTGTTTCGTTTAAATCTGTATTACTTTATCAGACAAGAAACTCCGGGGGCTGAAAGGTGCGGTCGAAATAAGCGTCGCTGAGGTAAACATCTCCCAACTTTAAAGTAAACGTTTGCAAGCGCAAAGGTGCAGGTAAATCCACGTACAACTCGGTATAAAATACCGGCAGAATATTTTCTACATGCGACATCGTCTGATTCTCTTTTTCAGTATTCTCAGCTACCATGTCTTTCATATGGCACTTACCATTACATTGAAGTTCCGGCTTATCCTTGTTGACACAAAACTTCTCAGTAATATAATCCTGGGTCAACCAATACATACTCAGTATACTCAATTGCTGCAAACTAGTTGCGGTAATCAAGACTATCATCATATAAGCGAAAAACTTTTTCACTATTCAAAGTTACGAAGATTAACTCTATTGCCAATAGACAAAAGTCACAGAAATGCAAGTATTATTGTTCCCAAATTTTCAATATGCACCTGCTTCCTTATCCTCTGATTATTCAGAAGAAAAAGCACTTCAGCATGCTCGGAATCCAGAGAAAATGGTTGAATCTGAATATTCCGTTGAAAGCTTAGCGCTTTCTTGCCATACCACTTATATACGGCTTCTTTAATACCCCAAGAAGTGATCAAATGCTCAGTCATGCGAAGAGCATCCATATTGTTGAATTCCATTTCACTAAGAAACTTCTGCGCAATCCGATGAACTTTATCGTGAATGGGTTCTATGTCGATACCAACAGGTGATTGCGTGGAAAAAATGGCAGCAGCATAGCCAGTGCAATGGGCAATTGAAACAAAACCCTCTTGAGATTCTAAATGGGGTTTGCCCCACTCATCCTTGACTAAACCATCATCACAAAGCTGACGTTGAACGTACCTAGCCGCCATCCATTCGAGTCGCCTTTTTTCATATGAAATCTGACTATACTCATTAGCTTCTTGGGCATTAAGGGTAATAGCTTGGGAAAAAAAAGATACATCTTCCTCAATTCGCCAAACTAACAAACGATAAGATGAAGTATTAAGTTGTTTAACAGCGGGCATTATCCCTCCAAGTTAATCGTAAGCGTAAAGATTCGTGAAAACATCTTGTCAATGGCTCTCGAATATATCAAACCTTCATTTGGACGCTTAATATTACTAACACTGTGATATACTTTCAGCTCTGGAGATAAAACAAAACTTGGGAAGAATATTTGAAATCCAAAGCCCATTTCAACGCCTAAGTCGTGTTTATTTACCAAAATTTGCGACTCTGTATTTCGCTCGTTCGAATTGGAATTCAAATCATAGTTATACCGCATCCCTCCCAAAACAAAAAATCTAAAATCTTTTATCGGTTTAGACTTGTACCGCAAATACAAAGGCATGCTGAGATAAATAGACGACACGGTTTTTCTAACCACCTCATCATCTTGATTCGTAAATTCAAGCGATTTATCAGAAAAACTTAAGGTTGGTACTAAACGCAAATCCCAATATTTATGAAACTGAAGATTACCAATTATACCTAGGTCAAAGCCCGGACCAAACTTTGAACTAACCAATTTAACACTATCCGTCTGCAGCGCATCGAGTTTCGGACGTCTCACAGCTTTGTAATCTCCGTAGTTTACTCCAATAGCAATTCCGAAATAAATTAACTTATTTCCTTTTTCGAGATAATTCATTTGCGCTTTTACGCCAATGATCAAAAACAAACTTAATATGAGGATAATTACTTTTCGCATGTGTACATCGCGCATATACCTAACGTAAGCGGCTTAAATTTAGCGTTTGTAAACCCAACTTTTTTGAGAATATCTACAAAATCCTGACCTTTCGGAAAAGCTTCTACTGACTCTGGCAGGTAGGTGTAAGCTCGATGATCCTTACTAAAAAGTCTTCCTATCAAGGGTAAGATTCCTTTAAAATAAACGCTGAATAATGCTTTGAGCAAGTTATTTTCAGGTTGTGAAACTTCCAAAATAACTAGTGGAGCACCCGGTTTCAATACACGAAACATTTCACTTAATCCCTTTTCAAGGTTCTCAAAATTTCTAACACCAAAACCCGCGGTCATGGCATCGAAAGAATTGTCTTGATAAGCCATATGCTCACTGTCCCCTTTTACAAATTCAATATGCTCATACTTCTTCGCATTCACTTTAGATCTTCCGACAGCCAGCATTTCTTCGCTTAAGTCCAAGGCAACAATCTCCTTCACCTCTAATAAATTTGCTGCGTCGATAGCAAAATCACCTGTTCCCGTTGCCATATCCATCATGCGATGAGGCTTATAAGGTTGAATAAATTTTATAGCACGCTTTCTCCAAAGCTTATCTATACCTGCTGAAAGCAGATGGTTCAAAAAGTCATAACGATGAGCAATGTTGTCAAACATTTGTTCAACCTCTTGCTTTTTCCCCTCGCCTTGTTTGTGATATGGTTTAACGTGTTGGTTCAAATCAGAAAATATGGTGTAACTTTAAAATTGGCGTAAAGTTAAAAATATAGCTTGTAAACGTACTACTTTTCATAATGCTTTACTTAGTACACGCAAAGTAGTATATTTGTTCTGCTTATGAAAGGAATAATTTTAGCGGGTGGATCAGGCACCAGATTGTATCCAATAACCTATGCAATCAGCAAACAAATCATGCCGATTTATGATAAGCCCATGATTTATTATCCGCTTACCACACTAATGCAAGCAGGCATTAATGAAATCCTTATAATCTCTACACCACACGACCTGCCCAATTTTGAAAAATTACTCGGTGATGGAGAAAAATTTGGCTGTAAATTCAGTTATGCAATTCAGCATGAGCCCAATGGACTAGCTCAAGCATTCGTTATCGGTGAAGAGTTTATTGGTAAAGATAAATGCGCTTTGATTCTTGGTGATAATATATTCTATGGTACAGGCCTTCGAAATTTACTTCAAAGTAACAATAATCCCGATGGTGGTGTGATTTATGCTTACCATGTAAGCGATCCAGAAAGATATGGAGTAGTTGAATTTGATGGTGAGCTTAAAGCCATCTCCATTGAAGAAAAACCCCAGAAACCAAAATCAAATTATGCTGTGCCAGGCTTGTATTTCTACGATAATGATGTAGTAGAAATAGCTAAAAATATAGAACCAAGTGGGCGAGGCGAATATGAAATCACGGATGTAAACAAAGAATACCTTAAAAGAAATAAACTGAGTGTCGGTATTCTCGATCGAGGAACTGCATGGCTGGATACAGGGACATTCAATTCCCTGATGCAAGCCTCTCAATTTGTTCAGGTAATTGAGCAAAGACAAGGTTTGAAAATTGGCTGTATTGAAGAAGAAGCATATAGACAAGGATTTATTAACAAAAAACAACTAGAAGCATTGGCTAAACCCTTATTGAAAAGTGGTTATGGTGAATACTTGATGAACTTAATCAAATAATATGGCAAAAATCTTAATCACCGGTGGTGCTGGCTTTATTGGAAGTAGCTTAGCAGAACGATTAATCAACACAACCAATCATAAAGTTGTTATAGTCGACAATTTATTGACAGGTGATGTTCGCAGACTACAAAACCTTAAAACTGATTCTTTCCGGTTCATCAAAGCGGATTGCAACAATTTTCAAGACATTAGTTCGGTGATGCTTGCATTCAAATTTGATTACGTGTTTCACTACGCAGCAGTAGTTGGGGTTCAACGAACCTTAGATAATCCCAAAATGGTTCTTGAAGATATCATGGGAATAAAAAATATTCTGGATTTGTGCAAAAACACCAATGTGAAAAGGGTATTTTTTGCTTCGTCCTCAGAGGTTTATGGTGAGCCTATTGAACACCCGCAAAACGAGGCGACCACTCCGTTAAATAGCAGACTTCCCTATGCAGTAGTAAAAAATGTAGGCGAATCTTTCTTAAGAAGCTATAAACAAGAATTTGATTTGGATTATACCATCTTTCGTTTCTTTAACACCTATGGCCCAAAACAAAGTACCGATTTCGTTATGAGCAAATTCATTGCTGCGGCTAAAGCGAATGAAGATATTACCATTTATGGCGACGGACAACAATCACGCACTTTCTGTTTTATTGATGATAATATCGACGCGTGTTTAAGTAGTTTCGAACACGGTCATTACATTAATGACACAGTGAATATTGGAAATGATCATGAGATATCAATCCTGCAGTTAGCTGAAATAATTCTAAAAGTAACAGGTTCTCATTCTAAACTAGTTCACCTTCCTGCTTTAAAAGAGGGCGACATGAAAAAACGTAAACCGGACATAGGTAAAATGCGTAAACTCTTGGGGCGTGAGCTTATTCCTGTGGAAGAAGGGGTTAAGCGAATTTTAGATCAGGGAACTATATTCTACGGTAAATAATGAAAATACTCGTAACAGGCGGATGTGGTTACATCGGCTCTCATACCGTAATCGACTTGATAGAAGAAGGATTCGAAGTGATTTCTATCGACAACTTTTCGAATTCACATGAAAGTGTTCAAAACGTGCTAAGCTCGGTTAGCAAACGAGCGTTTAAAAACTACGCCATTGACTTGTGCAATCTCGAATCTACCAAGCAAGTTTTCGAAAAAGAAGGAAAAATTGACGGAGTAATCCATTTTGCAGCATTTAAGTACGTTGACGAATCCGTAAGGCAACCCCTGAAATATTATCAGAATAATTTAAACAGTTTATTAAACATTCTTGCCTGTTGCAAAGAGTTTAAGGTTAAACAATTTGTTTTCTCTTCCTCATGCTCTGTGTATGGGAATGCTAAGCTTCTCCCAGTTGATGAGCAATGCCCTTTAGCAGAAGCGGAAAGTCCATATGCCCAAACAAAAGTAATCGGGGAACAGATAATACAAGATTTCGTTAAAGCCCATCAATCAAAAGCAACGCTATTAAGATATTTCAATCCTGTAGGGGCACATCCTAGCGGATTGATTGGAGAACAAGCGAAACAAGGTGCTCCAAACATTTTTCCTCGATTGACAGCCACGCTTCGAGGCAAGTACGAAGAATTTGTAATCGCCGGAAATGATTATCCAACGCCCGACGGAACTTGTGTAAGGGATTACATTCATGTTTGTGATATTGCCCACGCCCACACCTTGGCCTTTAAATGGTTAAGTCAACAAAAAGAAGATTCACTTTGTGAGGTTTTTAATTTAGGTTCAGGAAATGGCGTAAGCGTGTTAGAACTGGTAAAGGCCTTTCAAGAAGCCAATAGTCTTAAATTAAATTATTCCTTTGGACCCCGAAGAGAAGGTGATGTTATCGCCATTTATGCGGACAATCGTAAAGCCAAGGAATTACTCAAGTGGGAAGCTGCTAAAAGTTTAAATGAAATGATGCAAAGTGCGTGGGAATGGGATAAAAAAATACACACTGAAGCTATATAAAGTTAACTTCTGGATTAATTATAATTCCAAATTTCTCCTGCACATCCCGCTGAATCTCATGCGATAAATCGACGATTTCTTGGCCCTTTGCACCGCCATAGTTCACTAGAACTAGCGCTTGCTTTTCATGAACACCATAATTGTTAAACCGTTTGCCTTTCCAACCAGCTTGTTCGATTAACCAACCCGCAGGAATCTTAACTTCACTTTCCGATACTTTATAATTAGGCATGTGGGGATAACGCGATATTAGCTGCGAGGCGAGGTTGTCAGAAACTACTGGATTCTTGAAAAAACTACCTGCATTTCCTATCTCAGCAGGATCAGGTAGTTTAGATTGGCGTATCGCAATGATAGCATTGCTCACCTCCTTTATACCAGGATTCTCCACACCCATTGTATTCAATACCTCCTCTATTGTCCCATAACTGACATTGACATTAGGCCTTTTACTTAAGCGAAAAGTAACGGAAAGAATAAGGTATTGATTTTTGAGATCATGCTTAAAAACACTTTCTCGATAACCAAATTGACAATCTTCTCTATCGAAAGTATCCACCTGTTCCTTTTGAATATTCCATGCCTCTAATTCGTGAAAAACATCTTTAATCTCCACGCCATAGGCACCAATATTCTGCATGGGTGATGCACCTACCTTACCGGGTATCAGCGATAAATTTTCTATCCCACACCAATTGTTTTCTATACAATGCAGCACAAAGCTGTGCCAGTTCTCTCCAGCAGCAGCTTTTACCCAAATCGTATCATCATCCTCTTCCACCACTTCGATGCCTCTCAGCTGATTATGAATGACAATACCATTAAAATCCCTGGTAAACAAAACATTGCTTCCACCACCTAGAACCAAGCGCGAAGAATGGATGGCAGGTAAGCTCGCTAATTCTTCTAGCTGAGTTAAAGTTTTTAGTGAAAAGTAGTAACGAGCTTTTACGTCTATCCCGAAAGTATTGAACGCTTGGATTGAAATGTTTTCTTGCATACTTAATACTTTAAGCGATTTAAAGCCGCTTCTGCTTTCTGATGAATACTATTCTCGTACTCATGACCATCAAGGTCTAAACACAAGGTATAGTTTTTTGTTGCCTCAGTCAAGTTTCCAGCTTCTTCATACAAGAAACCCAACAAATAGGCTGCATTTGCCGCATAGTAAAATGGAACAGAACGGCCATTGGCAATAGTAATCTCATAATATTGAATTGCCTTTTTTACCTCGCCCTTCTTGTCAAATATTCGAGCTAAGCGATAAAAATATTCAGTTTTCTCGTATTTATTTTTAAAACTATTCACATGATAATCTGCGAGCAGGTTTTGGGCTTTTGTTAAATAATTGCCGTCGGTCATCAAGCGAGCTTTGAGCAAAATAGGATTAGGAATAGTTGACTCTAACTCCTTTTCAGCCTGCTTATCCGTATCTATAACCGCTCTACCTGATGAAGACACATTTTGCATATAGCTGTTATACTTTGCATGGTTTCCACGAATCAACTCATTCCACGCCATCTTGTGCCAAGCTGATTTCACATAATC
>JAFMKE010000004.1 GCA_017853115.1 Verrucomicrobiota bacterium | reverse complement strand
ACTAAAAATATCACTGCAAGCAGAATGCAAACCAAGTGATAAACGACAAGGATATGCAATAGAAATATCCAAGTTGACGAAAAAATGTTGCTTTGAGTAAGCCAATATATACCCATAACAGCCACCAAAGCTTTTACTATTTCGATTATTCCGCCATACGCTTTACCATCCATTACAGCAGTGTAACTAAAAACTGAAAGGAAAACAAAAGCGCCCACAAAAAAAGCATTTGGGAAACCAATCAAGCCAATGTTATTAAAGAAAAAAATAGCTGTGGTCAAGGTAAAAACCAACTGTGCACTGCTCCAAACTTTCACCCATATCTTCATGGGAGCCATGTATTTGACTTGCTTATATGGATCTTCAATAATTTCTATTGGATATCGCTCTTTGACATCTTCAGGTCTCCAGCCTGTTGGCATAAACCAAATTCTTGCCTTGTCCTTCCAACTTTTAGTGCGAAAGAAATCCAGCCAAATCCTTCCAGCATGTTGAAAATTGATTAAGATGGGATTCCAGGTAGCAACGGCTTTCTTCACACCATAAACCGGTGGCACATCCTCTAACTCCTCTTGAAAGGTACCAAACCATTTATCCCAAATGATAAAAATTTGAGCAAAATTCTTGTCAATATACCTATCATTAATGGCGTGATGCACTCTGTGATGCGAAGGTGTAACCATAAACTTCTCTAGAACACCCAGTTTACCAATTAGTCTGGTATGATACCAAAACTGAGCAAACAAATGAATCGGAGCTACAATAGCGAATACAGCGGTTGGAACACCAAGGAGCGCCAAAGGAAACATAAAGAGTATAGAAAAACTAAAAATTTCTGAAATGGACTGTCTTAATGCACAAGCCAAATTATATTCTTCACTACTGTGATGAATCATGTGTCTGTTCCAAAAATAATTGACCATATGTTCGAAGCGATGAATCCAATATCCAGCGAAATCTTTCAATACAAAGACTAAAGGGAACATCCACCAACTTACGCCAAAATCAAAAAAAGCATAGTTCTCTTCTACCCACTGGTAAGATACAACCGCAATGATTAAGCCCAGCACATCTTTCGTAATATTCGTAATCCCACTGCTCAGACTAGAAATCGTATCAGGTAGATTGGCGGTAACCT
Source organism: Verrucomicrobiota bacterium (assembly GCA_017853115.1). Lineage (GTDB taxonomy): Bacteria > Bacteroidota > Bacteroidia > Chitinophagales > UBA8649 > JAFMKE01. The sequence goes on along the minus strand of JAFMKE010000004.1, from coordinate 38,952 downwards.
GCTTTTTGTATACACCATACAAGATCTCAATCACAATCAAAAGCGTGAAAAAAGGAATTGCAATATTCAATGCCTGAGCGTAAGCTTCCATGCGTCTAAAGTTACAAAGAAATCGCTTTTTTGTTCAAGGCTTAACAGGTTTTTAGAACCAGACGATTGAGACAAAAAAGAGCGCTCAATGAGCGCTCTTTTTATTATTTTACTTTTATTAATTCTATATCGAAAATCAAAGTCGATTTCGCAGGAATTTGCGGCGGTCGTCCCGCAGCACCATAAGCCAATGGGTAAGGAATAATTAAGGTAGTTTTACCACCTTCTTTCATTAACTGTAGTCCTTCTGTCCAGCCTTTAATCACCTGACCCAAGCCAAAGGTAATCGTTTGGCCACGCGCTATTGAACTATCGAAGACATTGCCATCCATGAATCTGCCTTCATAATGTACTTCCACTTGATTGGCTGCGGTTGGCTGAGTACCTGTACCTTCAACAGTGTGCACATAATACAAACCAGAGGCAGTTTGTTGCGCTTCCGGATAGTGGTCTTTAATGAACTGTTCCAAAACTGCTTTCTCCGCATTTTCCTTGTCCAATTCAGCCTGCTTCAATGCTTCAAGCTGCTGCTCAAAGACTTCTGGTGCATTGAATTTCTCAGCATCTTTACCTTCTCGGATAATCTTAACCGACTCAATCGTGTCGCCTTGACGGGTTTTATTTACGATATCCTGTCCTTCCACAACTTTACCGAAAACCGTATGTTTTCCATCCAACCACGGTGTAGGAACGATGGTGATAAAAAACTGGCTACCATTCGTACCCGGACCCGCATTCGCCATAGATAAAACACCGGGAACATCATGCTTTAAGCTATCTACAATTTCATCGGGAAACTGATATCCAGGACCACCCATTCCATTACCCATAGGGTCGCCACCTTGAATCATAAAATCTTGGCCACTTCCTTGCGCTTTACTGATTACGCGATGCCATTTCAATCCATCGTAGTAAGGAACACCTAATTCTTTCGCCTCATTTTTCATTTCACCTTCAGCCAAAGCAACAAAGTTAGCCACCGTCATTGGTGCTTCTTTGTAAAACAATTGAACCTTAATGATACCTTGTGTAGTAGTTATTTCTGCAAACATTTTACCGTCTTTTTTTTTGCCTCCTGCATTGCACCCAAATGCAACGATTAAAGCTAAACTTAGAATTAAAAATTTTAAACCATTCATATTAATAATCTTTTACCAATAAACGTGTTACTGACCAACTTTAATCAATTCCACTTCAAAAATAAGCGTGGCTCCCGGACCAATAAGCTCACCTGCACCTTGATCTCCGTACGCTAAATCAGAAGGAATGAACAACTTTGTTTTACCCCCTTCTTTCATAAATTGTAAACCTTCCGTCCATCCCGGAATAACACCATTCAAAGGGAAAGTAGCTGGCTGTCCTCTGTCGACAGAACTATCAAAAACAGTTCCATCAATCAAAGTGCCGTGATAATGAACCGTCACTTGATCTGTTGCACTCGGAGAGGCACCTGTCCCCTCTGTAATTACCTCGTACTGCAAACCGCTTGCAGTCGTAACTACTCCCTCGCGTTCCGCATTAAAAGCAAGAAAATCTTGACCAGCTTGCTTGGCTCCCGCAGCCTCAGCTTCCGTTTTAGCCATCATGAAATCATTAATTATCATGGTAGCATCTTCTACCGACATACGCGTACTATCTCCGCCGTAGACATCTTTCAATGCCTGATTCATTGCCGCTGTGTTGAGCTCGTCAAACCCAGATTGTTTCAAGTTTTCACCAATGCTCACGCCCAAAGCATAGGCTAAACTATCCTCCATAGTTGTCAGGGATACTTCACCATCCTTCGAATTAGAAGATTGGTTACATGCCAATAGGACAAAACTGGCCAATGCAGTTATCGTAATAAAGTGTGCTATTTTTTTCATTTTTCTTTTTTGTAATCAATAATAAGTCGCAAAGATAGCAAAATGCCGGGCATTGGGAATCCCAAGGTTTTAACTAATGTTAAAATTATTCAGTCGTTTAACTAATTCTTCTTCCGTCTCTGCCAATGAAGCGAAAGAAACCCCACCAGCCGCATTGCGGTGACCGCCTCCTTGAAAAAACTCACGGGCAAATACACTGATATCAATATCTCGTTTCGACCGAAAACTTAGTTTCACTTTTCCCTCATCTTCTTTCAGCAATATAGACACATCAATATTAGCAATCTTCATCGGTTCATTAACCAAGCCCTCTGTTCCGCCGGTCTGAATATTAAATTGCTGTATATCCTCTCTGCTTAGCGCCATGTAGGCAATGCCGCGATCTTTCAATATCTTCATCCGTTCTGAAACACAAAATCCAAAAAATTGCAAGCGCAACTCATCAAAACTGTTGTTGATGTGGTTATGCACTAGATCGGGTTGAACGCCAGCTTCTATAAGTCGAGCCGCCTGCATATGCACCTTGGGTGTTGTGGCAGAAAACTGAAAATTGCCCGTATCGGTTAATAATCCCGTATACAAAGCGTAAGCTAAATCTTGATTTAAAGTCAATTCACCATTACTGTACGCCTCTGCGAAATCATAAACCAATTCACACGTTGAGCTCGCTCCCACCACGGAAAGATTAATATCTGGCCAAGTCGGATTCCCGATATGGTGATCAATGAGCACTTTATACGCCATAGATTTATCTAAATCTTCTTGCATAGGACCCGTGCGCTTAGTTTCGTTATAATCCAAACAAAAAACCACATCAGCAACTTCAATTAATTGCTGTGCTCGTTCCTTATCCTCATCAAAAACACAAATTTCATCGCTCCCTTTTAGCCATTGCAGGAACTTCGGAAAGGCATTAGGCACAATAACTTGAGAAGGAATACCTTCTTGGGTTAAGAAATGATGCAACCCGAGAGAACTACCTATCGCATCGCCATCAGGACTGAGGTGTGTAGTTATGATAACCTGTTTGGCATCCTTTAAACGTTTGCGTATAGCCGGCATTTCATTCTTCATAGGACAAAGTTAAATTTAATCTATTAAAATGGGTTTAATAAGCTTATCTTTGCGCGAGATTTGAAAATTATCACTAAAAAAATTATAATGTCAAATAGAACCTTCACAATGATTAAACCCGATGCAACAGCTAATGGACATGCTGGTGCTATTCTTGATCAAATTTTGCAAAGTGGCTTCAAAGTGATTGCTTTGAAATATACGCAACTTACTGTAGAACAAGCACAAGCTTTCTATGCTGTTCACGCCGAGCGTCCATTTTTTGGAGAATTGGTTGATTTCATGACAGAAGGACCAATTTATGCTGCGATTTTAGAGAAAGAGAATGCCGTGGCTGATTTCAGAAAAATAATCGGTGCGACCAACCCAGCGGAAGCTGAAGAAGGAACTATTCGCAAGCGTTTTGCTGAAAATATTGGTCGCAATGCAGTTCACGGCAGTGATAGTGACGAAAATGCGGCAATCGAAGGGAACTTCTTTTTTAGCCACTTCGAACGCTTTTAAAAAGTATTCGACATTACAAGCCTTTGGCTAAACAGTATAAATCTGGAAGTTATCCTTGTCGATTTGACTAAACAAATCCCTGTTGAAGTTTCAGTGTACTGAGGTACAACTTCATTCTTGGTGTTTCCCAAATCTCAATAGCCTCGTGTTGTTGAAGTTCCTTTAATTCATTCAGTGCATCCTCCTCTGTTTGATTACTTAGGTACATAAACTCTTTTAAACTCATACTTGGAAAGCGATCAAACAACTCTTTTCCACTTGTAGGATAGGTGTTGACTTTTAGATTGGGGTTTAGCTCGCGAATGACTTGCACATATTTATCGTATTCTCTATATCCTTCAATCCTTCTAACTTCCCCGGTGTGATTCTCGAATATCATGGTAGGAAGAATTTTCACTTCGTAAGAATCTTTTAAGTCCAAGTCATCATTAAATCGTTCGCTGGCCAAATCAGGTAGATCACGTAAAAATTGTGCAGCATCTAGCCCTGATTGTAGGGCTAAATCATACAAGACACGGATATTTAATATATTCTGTTGTCCAACAAACAAAACTTCACGAATCCTTCTCAGAAAGATAATTGCTTTTTTAGCGCTCTGTATTTGGGCAGCTTTAAACGCAATCGAAGGTGGATAAGAGGAAGGTAAAGGATTATGTCGCCAAATGTCACCGTTCATTGGCATACCCGACCAAGATTCGACTTCATCCCAATGTTCAGCTACATCCAATGGCTGGCTTATCCCAAAGCGATTATACCCTTTCCAGTGGGGAAGAAGTCCACCCATACGATGCTGTATCTGAATTTGATTTCCAAACTCCAACTCTAGTTTTCTCAACTGTGGTTGAATAGCCCAACATGTCGAACAGATAGGATCAGTAAAATACAATACACGCAAATATCTGTGTTTTGGTGGACGCACTTCTTTCTCCGGTTGTCTGAAAACCAAAGGGACACGCTGATTCTCTAAGGGATGCTTACTTGGCATTAAGAATTTGTCTTTTAACTCCCGACCAAACTGAATTTGATGGCCAACTTCTTTCGATCGCTTCCGATAAAATTCTTTTAACGCCCTATCCATTTTAGCCGGAGTGGATGCAACTTTCTCATTACTAAAAACCAAATGAGCTAAACTCTCTGCATCCAGTAAGGCATTGGTTGTGCCAGAACTTGAAAATGGAAGAGCTACATGCGCTGCATCGCCAATCACAACCACATTTTTATTGTGAAAACGTGGGATTAAATCGAAATCTCGGGTCTTCCATATATAGGTTTGATCAAATGTCTGATGAGACATAAGATCTTGCAATTCCTTCGGAAAATCTTGTAATAGAAAGGAAGAAATCCTTGCATGGTCAGCATCATCAATATTGGCCTGCCTAATCAATGCTGGATCGAACTGCAATACCATGATAAGTTCATTTTTAGCAGCAGGCAACACGCCACAGGCGATACTCTTGGTGCGATGTTGATACTTCACAAATTTCGTCTTAAGTTCTTGGTACAACTCTGGGTTTTGTATAAATCCGAGAAGTTCGTACGTAAACACCGGTGAGAACTCGACTTGAAAAACGGCATCTTCTCGAACCTTCGAGTGAATTCCATCCGCGCCGATAAAAAAATCCGCTTCAATCTTTTGACCATTGGAAAGAAAAGCAGTTTTAGCTAAACCATCTTTCCATTCAAACTTTTCAAATGATGCATTGTGGGTAATATGATCTTCACCAAAAGCATCATACAAATAACGAATAACTTGATTTCGTTTAAAACATCGCCAAGGTCTTAAACGTATTGACTTAACTTCTTCACCCTCATGCGCATTCAGCTTGAAGTGCGTAATATTTTCACCCATTTGGTCAAACCTCTCTTCATCACCTAAATCACGTAAAATATCTAGGCCATCATCATGCATCAAAAAGGCATTCCCTTGATCATTCATCTGGGGTGCTTGTTCATAAACGTGCACCGAATGGCCTAAGCGCTTAAGCCTAATACCCGCAGCCAAACCGGCTATACCTGCTCCGAATATTACGATTCTCATTTCGTTAAAAACCTTTTTATTCTACTTAAACCCTCCAATAATATCTCCTCTGAAGTAGCAAAACTTAGACGTATATGTCCTTGGGCTCCTGCGCCAAACCACTTCGGCATCCCAGGAACAACTGCAACCTTAGCTTCTTGCAATAGAACATGGTGAAGTTCTTCAGCTGTATAAGGCGTATTTTCAATATTAGGAAAAACCAGATAACAGCCCTGTGGCGAAGAACAAGTTACGCCTGGCATTCCATTAAGCTCCTGGACTGCCAGGTCGCGCATTTTGTGCAGATGTTGTAAAAAACCATCCAGCCATACCTGGGCATCATTGAGCGCGGCAGTAGCAGCTACCTGCCCCAAAACATTTACACCATGTACCGTAGATTGATGCAATGATTTTAAAAATATCTTCTGATAAATGGTTTCATCAGGACATAAAACACTACCAATTCGCAATCCAGCAAGTCCGTAAGACTTACTATACCCTGTTACCGTAATCGTTTTCGCATAGGTCCGTTCTATCGAAGAAAAAGCGCAAAATCGATGGGGAGCAAAAACAATATCACTCCATATCTCATCCGACATAACATACAAATCATGCTCTGCTGCAATTTTTGATAAATCTTCTAATTCCTCTTGGGTAAAAACCTTTCCCGTAGGATTCAATGGATTACACAAGCAAATCATTTTCGTCTTTGGGGTAATTAAGGAAGATAAACCAGAGAAATCCATTCTCGCCTCCGACTGTGGCGTATCAAAGGGAATAGCCACTCCACCCACTTGTTCAACAGCGTATTTAAAAAGAAAATCGACAGGATTAAAAACGATAACCTCATCGCCCGGCTGAAGTAATGCCTGACAAATTAAATAAATACCAAAAGCTGCACTATCTACTGGCAGAATATTTTCCGGCGAATAAGAAACCTGGTTTTTCAGCTGATAGTTATTCGCAACCGCCTCTTTAAATTCTTTAAATCCACCAGCAGGACCATAACTCAAATATCCGCCGTCAATGTATGATTGAAGAGCATGTTTAACCGCTGGGGCGATAGGAAAATCAGGATCAGCCGCAGTTAGCGGGATAACTCCTTTCGGCAACTCAGCCCAACGTAAATTATAGGCTCGAGCTGAAAGAATGGATAGATCGACAGCAGATGCATCAAAAGTCATAGAATTGGTTCGAGTAGAAGTTAGTTCAAATAATCGCTATTTTTTTGTTGAAATTCACTTAGCTGTGAATTCTAGTTTACTTAAGATACGTAAAATTATCAAAAATGTTTAGGTCCGACATTATTTGCATGCAGACTTGTACCCAATTTAACGAAAAGAGGATTTTACTTTGTGCTTTTAAAAGAGAGATGAATGTAGAATGAACTGGAGATAGGGTTGTGTCTACTCCACAGTAACCGACTTCGCTAAATTTCTTGGCTGATCAACATTGCAATCTCTCATAACTGCAATGTGATAACTTAAAAGTTGTAAAGGAATGGTATTTACCAAAGGGCTTAAAGGTTCAATGGTCTCTGGAACCTCCAATACATGATCTACCAACCCATCCAACATCCTATTTCCTTCTGAAACCAGAGCAATAACCACACCCTTTCTTGCTTTTACTTCTTGAATATTACTTACCACTTTTTCATAGTGTTCGCTATTCGTAGCCACTACTACTACAGGCATGTTCTCATCAATCAAAGCAATAGGGCCATGCTTCATTTCAGCAGCCGGATATCCCTCTGCGTGAATGTATGATATCTCTTTCAACTTAAGCGCACCTTCCAAGGCCACAGGGAAATTATACCCTCTTCCTAAATACAAGAAATTTCTTGAATCCTTATACTTTTCAGACAGCTTGACAATCTCATCGTTTAATGAAAGCGCCTTCTCAATCTTTTCTGGAATTTGCTCTAACTCCTGCATTACTCCTGCTATCTTGTCAATTGACATAGCACCTCTTAATTTGGCTATTCCTAAGGCTAACAATGTTAACACGGTTACCTGAGAGGTGAATGCTTTTGTTGACGCTACACCAATTTCAGGTCCTGCATGCGTGTATGCGCCGGCATCACTTAACCTCGGTATGCTACTTCCCACCACATTACAAACTCCAAAAACAGTAGCACTTTTACGTTTTGCTAAATCCATTGCTGCTAATGTATCTGCCGTTTCTCCACTTTGAGAAATTGCCAATACTAAATCATCCGAATAAAGTACAGGATTTCTATATCTAAACTCTGAGGCATACTCAACTTCTACAGGTAAACGAGCAAAATCTTCAAATAAATACTCAGCAACTAATCCCGCGTGCCATGACGTACCGCAGCCTACCAAAATCAATCGCTTAATATCCTTAAGTTTAGCGCCAAACTCTTCAATACTTCGCATATGGAATTCACCTGTGGCTGAATCAAAACGCCCTCTGTAACTATCAAAAATTGACTTAGGTTGTTCGTATATTTCTTTGAGCATAAAATGAGGATATCCTCCTTTTTCTAATTGCTCAAGGTTCATTTCCAATTCTTGGATATAAGGAGTTTGTACCACATTTTCAATAGTCTTAATAATCATTTCTTGATTCTCAACTATGGCAATCTCTCCGTCCTTCAGATAAATAACTTTTTTGGTATATTCTACGATTGGGGTAGCGTCAGATGCAAAGAAATATTCTCCTCTTCCATCACCTATACCAATAACCAATGGACTTCCTTTACGAGCCGCAATAAGGTGTTCCGGATGGTTTTTACTCAAAATCACAATCGCATAAGCTCCAATAACTTGCTTTAAAGCAGAACGAACGGCATCTGCAAAACTGAGTTTGGAATGATCCATGATATCTTCAACTAGATGAACCAAAACTTCAGTATCCGTATCACTACTGAAATTGTGGCCTCTCTGAATCAAACCTTCTTTAAGCGTAGCGTAGTTCTCAATAATTCCATTATGAATTATTGATATGTCTCCTGATTGACTTACATGTGGATGAGCATTTTCATTGTTTGGAGCGCCATGAGTAGCCCATCGGGTGTGACCCATTCCCGTAGAACCGCTTCTGTCTTTTCCCTCACTAATTGCTTCTAAATCAGAAACTTTTCCTTGACTTTTGTACACCCTTAGGTCACCATTCATTAAGGCAACCCCAGCGCTATCATAGCCTCTATATTCTAAACGCTTAAGGCCTTTTACAATAATATCAAATGCATCTCTGTGACCGATGTATGCAACAATTCCACACATACAATTAATTTAGGGTTTGCTGTAAAGTATTTCTAGAGTTATAGGGAAATCAGGGCTTATTCCGCCACCCAATTTCACCCTATTCCCATTGTTAAAATTAAGTACTTCAATATTTAAACTGCTAATTTCCGTATCACCGTTGACATAACGCTGAATAAATCTAGGAAGATTGTAAGCGTATTGGATAGTAGGATTACCATTCAAGTCAATCAACTCAGGTGTGCCACCATAGGCCGTTGGCTCGCTCGTTGAATAATCCGATAAAAAGTATTGTGAGCTATCATTAGCGATTTTACCTGTCAAAAACAAAAATTCTGGATTGTCATAGTCAGTGTTTAATGCATCTCCGTAGTCTGCTTGATAAAAAGAGAGTCGAGCCTGATTGATAATATTCCCACTTAAAAAACTCAAATCGGGTAATTCAATAACTCCTTTAGAAAGTGTTAAACCGCCAATTAATAAAGTTTCGTCATCATTCGATAAGTCATTAATTGCCGTTTCCAATTCACTTCCTACCCGGTCGTGTTGATACCTATTTACAGTCAGCGCTTGAATACCTGTAGTGAAAACATATAAACTATCATCAGGATTATCACTGCTAAAATGCAATTCCAATTGTGTGTTATCATTACTTATATCCAAGTCAAACAAGCCATCCCCGCCCGAATTTGGATTAAGGGTTACATACAGGCCATTCAAGTAGGCCAGAAAATTATCGTTATTTTCTGTTTCAGTTGAGCCGAATAAATTGAGTAACTCTTCTCCAAATGATTGGGTCAATGGAATACGAAGTGTTTGCTCCTCATTGTAAACAAAGGCATTTCGACCACCAATAAGCGTCATATCTGTACTCAATTCTTCATCGCTTTTATATACCTCGCTGGTTGTGAGCGATTCTGTGAGTCGATAAACCTCCCAATCGATAGGATTCTCTAGTGGACCATAAATATCTTCTATGGTTAGCACCAGTATAGCTGAATCCAATACCGGGTTTGCTCCTGTTTCAAAATCCAGAATTCCTAGTCGCAACTGCATATAAAAAGATGCTATGCTCTCTCCAAAACGAGGATCCTCCAATCGACCTAAAGCGATGTCTGCCTCATTTAAAGCATCTTTTGCATCATCCAAAACAGTATATGAACGAAAACTCAGGGTATCAATAAGTTCCAAATTATCATTTGCCCCATTACCTGGAAGCCCTGGTTCCTTTTCGCAGGCAAACAAAAAAATTAAAAGGGCAAAAGCAATCCTATTCAACTGATGTATCGGTAAGACTTTTAACAAATTGTGCATACTCTATCAAAATATCCTTATCATTATTGTAGGCTAGCTTAGGTACATCCAGAGAATCAAACTCCCCTTGAATTACATCTTCCACCTCTTCGCTTCCTATGGTAATAGCATCGGCGTAACGCATTCCTCCTACATTCAATTCGTTTTCAGCCCCACTCCCGAAAGCTTTAAGCATATCCTCCGGAATATCCGTGTTCTCTTTTACAAATGAATGAAAATCTGCAGTTATCGGACCTTCAAAACTTTCCTCCTGATAAGCAGAATAAAGAACCTTGCTTCCATCAAAAATCGGCTCTGATTGATATTGCGTTTTTAACAATAATGGTACAAGACTTGTCATCCAACCGTGGCAATGTATCACATCTGGAGCCCAACCAAACTTGCGCACGATGTCAATTGCTCCAAGCGAGAAGAACATCATACGCTCAACATTATCCTCAAAGTTGTTTCCTTTTTTATCGTGAAACATTTCTTTCCGTTTGAAATAATCATCGTTGTCCAAGAAATACACTTGTAGGCGAGCACCAGGCAGAGAGGCAACTTTAATGATTAATGGATAATCTTCATCATTAACCACCACATTGATTCCACTCAATCTAACCACCTCATGCAGTCGATGTCTCCGTTCGTTAATAACACCAAATCGAGGCATTAATACACGAATTTCTAAATTTTGCTCTTGTAGTTTGGTTGGCAATCCTGAAACTATACTCGAAATATCGGTTAAGTCGATGTAAGGCTTCATCTCTTGCGTGATGATTAAAACTCTTTTCTTACTCATATAATATTGGGTTCTTTTTGTTGAGGTTTTTTAACCTTTAAAAACAGAACGACAAAGATACAAAATATTGTCCTAAAAACTTGGGGCAAGTCAAATTTTACAAGGCTTTAAGGTCTTCCTCCTATCTGCTATTGCCAAGCTACTCATCAATTGAATCAAATTATTCATTTATTTCGGGCTTTCAAACAAAGATCCGGCATGCCGCAATAACTAGGCTTACTTTCACCCTCCCTTATGCAGCATGCTCTACAAACACTAGCCTACGCCGTCATTCACTTAATCTATCCAGCCATTTGCCTGACATGTGACCGAAGCTTAAGCAAACACGAGCGTTTACTTTGTATACCCTGCACATTATCATTGCCTTTTACTAATTTTCACTTACTGGCAAGCAACCCACTGGATAAAAAGTTTTGGGGTCGCGTGACCATTGAATCTACCTGTAGCTTGCTTTTCATGGAGAAACTTTCAAAATCCGAAAGACTCATTTATGGATTAAAATACCAAAACAGAGAAGATGTAGGCGAATTCTTGGCAGAAGAGACTGCGAAAAAGTATCGAAACATATGGAAAAATTCAGGTATAAATGTCATTCTATGCATACCCTTGCACAAAAAAAGACTCAAACAAAGAGGCTACAATCAATGCCATCAATTCTGCATTTCCTTGAGCCAAGCCTTAGGCATCCCATTTTACCCGAAAGCGCTATCGCGAATAAGTTTTCAGTCATCTCAGACACAAATGAACAGATCTTCAAGATGGGAGAATGTAAGTCAAGCTTTTCGCATCAATAATTCTTCCCTGCTCGAAGGAAAAGAAATCCTGCTAGTCGATGATGTACTCACTACAGGTGCGACACTCGAAGCATGTGCATCAAGTATTATAAAATCTTGCCAAGCCAAGGTTCATGTATTTACAATGGCCTGTAAAATCTAGCAGCAAAGGCACAATAAATCTGCGATTATTCAGTTTTTCAAAGTACATTTGTTTGCTGTGAAGAATTCCCCGATCATCTTAGTTTTACTCGCTGTTATCCTATTCAGTTCGTGCAAAAAAGATCGTTTTTACGAAGGTCAAGGTCAGGTTTTAGCTTTTTCTGCAGACACCCTAACTTTCGATACGGTGTTCACAACTGTTGGATCTGTAACCCGTTACTTTCGGGTAGAAAACCCGCTCAAAGAAGCCATTAAGATTGATGAAATTCGATTAGTGGGACTCAACGGCACTCAATTTAGAATTAATGTAGATGGAATATCTGGACGGTCTGTAACTGATGTTGAAATTCCTCCTCAAGATTATGTATATATTTTTGCTGAAGCTACAATCGACCCCAACAATCAAAACAACCCTTTTGTGGTCCTTGATGAAATCCAATACGTGTATAATGGCACTCAACAAAGTTCTTATTTACGTGCTTGGGGACAAAATGCTCATTTTCATTATGGAGAAATAATTGAAGGGGATTCGGTATGGCAAAATGACAAGCCCCATGTGGTCGTTCGCACAGGAAACTTCCCTGGTGTGGGCATTGAGGCCTTTGGTTCATTAACCATTGAACCAGGTTGTCAAGTATATTTCAATCAAGGCAGTGCAATTTTTAGCGACGGCCCGGTAATCATTGGAGCACCTGGATGTCCAGACTCCGTAGTTTTACAAACCGATCGCGTAGAAGACCTACCTAATGGTGTTGAATTTGAAACCACGCCGGGGATGTGGCTGGGCGTTATTCTAAGAAATGGTGCTACGGGATCATTCAACAACGTTTGTATAAAAAACGCCACCTATGGCATCGCTGGTAGGTGGGTATTCGATGATTTTACTGATTTTACAATAAGCAACCAACCCGTAATCAGTATGGACAAGGTAAAAATACTTTACAGTTCTAACAGTAACCTGTTTTGTCTAAATAGTCAAGTTACTGCCTCCAATTGTATTTTCAACGAAGCAAACGCGAGTTTAGCCACTTTAGCTATGGGTGGAAGTTATTCTTTTGAGAATTGTACTTTTTCAGGAACTGGACAGAATGAAGCCCTTGTGCTTTCCAATTTTGCCAGTAATGGTATTCAAGGCAGCTATGGCGACCTCAGCCAAGCAAATTTCATCAACTGCATTATATACGGAGGAAAATCGGATGAATTGTTGCTAAATAACGAGGACGCTGCCAATTTTAATTACCTGTTTGAGCATTGCCTTATTCGGACCAACCTGAATACAGATACCACAACATTCGTAAACTGTATAACCGATTCACCTCCATTATTTGACAATTCCGGCGATTTAACTTTCAGTCTTGGATCGAATTCACCGTGCATAGGTACTGGAAAAGCAAATAGTTTATTGGATGATTACTACTGCAATCCGCATAATTCTCCGAGAGACATTGGAGCGGTTGCCTTTCAAAATTAAGTCCATATAAGTTGAAATCTTCCTAACTTTATAGAACTATGCTAGAGCGGTTAATTAGTCTTTTCTATTTTTTCCCATTCCGCCTTGTTCTGAATCACATAAAGGAAAACTTTGTTTTGATTCTCAGTTGGCTAGTCATTTTACTTATCATTCTTGGGAAGATTGGAGACAACTATGGTGTTCCTATCTTGTTTCTTAATCCGGAATACATCGGCGTAGTAGGCTATTTTAGCTTTCAACTCGTAGGTGTTTGTCTTGGGGCATTTTATATTACCTGGAACTTGGTCAGCTATTTGCTCTACAGTTATCGATATCCTTTCATGGCTAGCCTAAAGTGGCCTTTCGCCATGTTTACTTTCAACAATAGCCTGATACCATTTTCTTTTCTGATCTTCTACCTGTATGAAGTTATTATGTACCAATCACAGGAGATGGGAAAGGAAAATATCCAGATTTTTTGGATGATACTTGGTCTGCTCTCAGGATTTATCTTTGTTTTACTCATCGTATCAGCCTACTTTCTATTCACTAACAAAAATGTTCATGAATACCTCGGGCAGGAAGACCAACATACAGCGCAAAGCGATCACTGGGAACATTTAGCCGGCGAGGGAAAAGCCGACAGAGTGGATTACTATTTAAGCAGGAAATTCCGTTTGCGACATATTCGTAGTGTAACGCATTATCATGAAAACATCCTCAAAAGGGTATTTTTTCAACATCATTTAAATGCCTTTATTATAATTTTTGTAAATACTGCCATTTTAATTGGCTTGGGTTTTTTAGTTGATAAACCACTTTTTGAAATTCCCGCTGCGGGTACCATTTTTCTATTTTTTGGATTAATCATTTCCTTATCGGGACTTGTTTACTATTGGAGTGGTCGATGGGGATCTTTTGTACTCATATTGCTCTTTGTTTTACTTAATATGTTTTCTCAATTCAAGTGGGTTCAAACCGATAGTCAAGCCTATGGCCTAGATTATTCGGAAAAACAAATCTATTCACTGGCGGAGTTAGATGCTATATCAACGCCAGAAAAAGTAGAGGCTGACAAACAGAATACTATTGAAATTTTAAACGCCTGGAAGAAAAAGAATATTGAAGGTAAATCGTATTACCACAAACCGAAGCTGTTTATCGTCTTAGCTTCTGGAGGGGGGAGTCGATCAGCAGCCTTCACAATGAAGGTTGTGCAAACCATAGATAGTTTGAGTCAAGGAGAGTTTATGAAACGGACAATCATGATGTCTGGAGCATCAGGTGGCATGCTGGGTCTTGCCTATTACCGCGAATTGTATCTCCGAAATTTATTGGGAATTGAAAACAGATTATATAGCGAAGAATTCGTCAATAATATTAGTGGCGATTTAATTAATAAGATGACCACAACCATTGTTTCAAATGATATTTTCTTTGGCTTCAGAAAATACAAATATGAAGATAAAAAATACCCTTTTGACAGGGGAACTGCCTTCGAGCTTGCGTTAAACACTTACACGGATGGTGCGCTTGATAAACCTATTGCTGCCTATAAAGTGTTTGAAAAAGAAGCTAAAATCCCGATGATGTTCCTCAGCGCTTCCAATGTCAATGATTTGAGAAAATTTATTATTAGCCCTCAACCCGTATCCTACATGATGCACGGTTATTCACAGGACGACCCTGAGAAAGATGAAATGTACGAAATTGATGCCATTGATTTTGGTGCATTTTTCAAAAACAACAACCCTTATAACCTACGCATGATTAGCGCCCTGCGAATGAATGCTACCTACCCTATGATACTTCCCAATGTATCGCTACCAAGTAATCCCAAAATAGATGTTTTCGATGCGGGTATAAGAGACAACTTCGGAATGGAAAATGCCATCCGATTTACCCATGTTTTCCAAGACTGGATAAAAAGAAATACGAGTGGCGTGGTTATTATTCAAATTCGCGGCTCGCTCAAGGATAATCCGGTCGAAGAGTTCGAATACAAGTCCTTTGCTTCTAAACTCAGCTCTTTCTTAGGCAGCTTGAGTGGCAACATTACTACCTTTCAAGATTATACACAAGACTACATGCTTGAAGGAATTGATGATGTTTTAGACAACAAAATTGAAGTGGTTCGCTTTGAATATGAACCTGCAGAAAACGAAAAACGAGTAAGTATGAGCCTGAGACTCTCAGCCAAAGAAAAACAAAAAGTAAGTGAATCTGCGTTAAGTAAAACCAACATGCAGAAGTACGAAAAACTAATCAAACTCTTAGAGTAAGTTTCTACTTCCCCCTTCCATTGATAAGGGTAACAATGGTATACAGGAAAATTTTAAAATCCAAGCCCAAAGAGCGCTTTTCAATGTAGATGATATCGTACTTCAAGCGGTCAATCATTTCATCTACATTTTGGGCATATCCATATTTGACCATACCTAAAGAGGTTATGCCTGGTTTTACGCGTTGTAGATGTTTAACCTGGGGAGCAATTTTACTCATTTCTTGAATAAAAAAATGTCTTTCTGGTCTAGGACCAATCAAGCTCATCTCTCCTTTTACCACATTCCAAAACTGTGGCAATTCATCCACTCGCCATTTACGCATCCACTTGCCAATTGGGGTAATTCGCAGATCATTGTCTGAGGATAACGCAGGACCATTGGGCTCCGCATTTTCATTCATCGATCGGAACTTATACAACTGAAATGGTAAACCTCCTTTCCCCACTCGCTCCTGTAAATACAAGATTTTACCTCCGTCATGCAACTTAATAATTAATGTTAATAGTAAAAAAACAGGAGTCAACAGCACCAAGGCGACTAGAGAAATCACTATATCTAATACCCGTTTCATATTTTGCTGCCATGGCTGCATAGCATCAGGATAAATATCAATCAACGGGGCACCTACCACTTCACTCATACTCACTGAACCAGCTAAAATATCGTACAAGTCGGGAATGATTCGAATAAACACCTTTTGCAATGACAAGCTAATGATTATGCGATTGATATAGGTATGTTCTTTTTGTTCGACGGCAATAATCACATCCTCAATATTCAGTTCATTACAAATCGTCTCTATATCATCCATAGTGCCCAATATAGGCAGTTCGTCATCCAGTTGTTTAATCGTTCCGTTCAGGGAAACCAAACCCTTTATATCATAACCATATACCAAAGGATTGGATTTAAACTCTTCAAAGAACTGATGCGCCTTAAACGAACTCCCAACAATTAAGGCATTAATTAAAACCTCCCCTCTCGCCATTTTATCCTTAATAACTGTAAGGAGGAAAACCCGAAGGCTAACCGTTAAAATAAAATGCGTGATGAGCAGAAAGGAAAAAGTAGCGTAGTAATTCTTATAACTTGCCACCTTATCATCGAGAAGCAAAATAAAAAAAATAGCTAATACACCTAACAAGGCCTGCCAAAAGGATCGAAACACCATTTTCAAGCGCGATTGACGGTAAGCTTTATGGTATTGCCCTGTAAAACCATACCATAAAATCCATATTAAAGGTAGCAAGGTGATACCTAAAATAAAATTCTTATCACTCGCCACCTCTGACCACTCAAAACGGTAATTGTCTACGTAGGTTTTACGAAAAATGAAGAAAATTAGCCAAGCGACTAAAGCAGATAACCAATCTAAAAACTTAAAGATCGTCGTGCTATGATTGCTTTTATCCATCATCAAATGACGACAATTTTGAAATTATCGATATATACATTGGATTCTGGAACGTTGCTTAGCTTGAGAACTTCAATATAAAAATTATAATTATCTGCATCAATGGCGTTTATAATACCAGAAATTTCATAGTAAATTTTGGTCCAATCTTCAGAAGCAAAAAATCGATCGATATAACCATCTTGAGAAATACTTCCATTTTGCAAACCTTCGATCCCTATAGCAAAATCAGTATCCGCTTTGTAATCCATTTCAATGTATACCCGACGTAAGGGTGGGATACTAACCGGTGAACTTGTAACTCCTTTTACCAAAGGGGTAGCCTCATCCACAAAAATCCATAGCGCTTTACCTTCTATATTATTGGGGTCATTGACATCCGTTCTGTCAAGCCCACCAAAAGCATTGCCGCTCTCGAAATCTTCAATCAAAGGAAAAGCTGTTTCGTCATAATACTCAAAAGTCGGATTGACAAGCTGGGTTTGTCCTGGAACAAAATCAAGGTTTACCTTATACGGTTGGTACGCTGGATAAATTTCGCGATTGAAAAAATCGCCTCTAACGAAAACTCCCGCATTCAAAATCAATTCTCGATTACCACTAACCAAAGCCGGCGCCAATACAGGCATTTCAAAAGGGCCAATATTTTCCCCCTCACTTTCTATCCAAAGGGTATTAATCGCATGGGAGGATGAACCTTGACCTGCTTTCGCATTCACTGAAACAGAATCAATCTGGATATATGCAGGGATGCCATCATTAGGCCCATCTGCACACGCCGAAAGAATGAGTAAAAAAATAATAAATAAGCTGATCCAATGTGACCGCATAACAAACACTTGACTAATTGAACGACAAAAATAATTAAATAATATTCAGTCGCTGAATTTTATCAAGCACGCCATACGCAACCTCCATAGCTCGCAATCCATCCAGGGCACTCACCGGTGGTTCTGTATTGTGATAAATACTCAAAGCAAATTCTTCCAATTCCATTTTTATGGAATTCACAGGAACAATCTCAGGAGTATCAAAATGAATGTACTTTTTAGCTTTATCCTCGCCTAAATCCAATTCAAAGGTGTTAAAATCGCTGGGTTGTTCATTGTACAAGCGAAAGATTTCTGTCTTCTTTTCTAAAAAATCAATACTCACATAGGAGTCTCGCTGAAAAACCCTCGTTTTTCGCATATTTTTAATCGATAATCGACTCGCAGTAACATTCGCTACACAGCCATTGTCAAATTCTAAACGCGCATTCGCGATATCCGGAGAATCACTGATTATCGGCACCCCGCTCGCATGTATGTTTTTCACATTCGTGTTAACCAACTTTAGGATGATATCGATGTCATGTATCATTAAATCATGAATAACCGAAACATCTGTACCCCGAGGATTAAATTGTGCCAATCGGTGTGATTCAATAAACATTGGATCGAAAGGATAATCCTTTACAGCCAGGAAAGCTGGATTAAACCGCTCAACATGGCCAATTTGTGCCTTCACCCCTGCCTCTTTAATTAATTCAACCAAACTGAATGCCTCTTCCAAGGAAGATGTCATGGGCTTCTCAATGAAGATATGCTTAGAATTTTTTAAAGCTAAACGGGCACACTCATAATGTGAAATGGTCGAAGTTACAATATCAACTGCGTCACATGCATGAATGAGCTCTTCAAGGTCAGTGTATCGTTTTACGCCAAGTTTCTCCTCAGCTTTAGATGCATTTTTATCCTGGGGGTCGTAGAATCCTATTAGCTCCAAGGTCTCTATTTCCTTAATGAGCTTCATGTGAATTTTTCCTAAATGTCCCGCACCTAGTACGCCAATTTTGAGCATGTCTATACGTTCATCTTGATTTGATACCAAGCTTTAAAGCGCTAAAATAAGCGAGTGAAGTAAAGAATATGTCGATTGTTAAATAATCGTTTCCAATGCGTATTGTGAAGTGAGTAATAATGTATACAATGCTAGGAAAGAACGGTTTCCAAAATAGACAGACTTTTTGCTCCTCGATATTTTTCAATATGAAATCCAAAATAGTCTAAAATGAGGTGAGTTAGTTGTTGACGGTCTACCCGCTTAAGCGGAGGTGGTTGATTAGTTAACACACTATTCAAAAGACTTGAAGCCTCCACAGAACAGATAAATTCCTTACTAAGTAAACGATCGGTAAACTCTCCTTCCTTGATATTAAAATAAGGTAAAGTACTCGACTGCCGTCCTCTTGGGTAAATACCGAGATGCTTCATAAACTCCAACAAGAAATGTACATGAAAATCAGGATCAAAAGGGTGTTGATCAAAATTGATTAATGATTGTTCTATAAACGCATACAAACGATCATCTTCACTATTTTCCTCAATACACTGCTCTAATACTTCGATCAAGAACATTAAAACACTCGATTTGCGCACATCATCCATCACAGTAGAATAAACAAGCAAAGAACGGTATTCTCTCAGGTGATTAAATTGCTTACTCTCCTGATAACTCATCACTATATCTAACAACATCCCCGGTTGAAAAACACCCGCTTTACCATTGGCTTTGGTACTTCTTACACCCTTTACCATAAAAGTTTGCACACCATGTGAGGCTGTAAAAATTTTTACAATCAGACTGGTTTCCTGAAATTTAATCGTTTTAAAAACAATACCTTTAGTGGACAAAAGCATGAAACAAAAATACAACTAATGCATTTAATTCATGACCTTACCAATGCCTTTGAAAAAGCCGCTGTAGCCAGCGATCGAATGCCAATGATCAAGTACATGAAAGGACACTTTGACTTTTATGGTGTCCGTTCGCCAAAACGAAAAGAGTTGTTTCGTGAAATACTTAAATCACATGGTATTCCTCCTCAACAATTAGCCATAAAAATCATACTAGACTTAATGAATCACCCCAAGCGCGAAATGAACTATGCCGCAATAGATCTAGCACTTAGGGTTCAAAAAAAATATAGCCAACCTGAAGATCTTCAATGGATTCGGGAGATAATTCTTACTCGCTCATGGTGGGATACAGTGGATGGAATTGCACCAAATATTTTGGGTAAATTTTTACAAAACTATCCAGAATTACGAGATCCTTGCCTCAAAGACTTTATACAAAGCGATAACATTTGGCTGCAACGATCAACGCTACTTTTTCAACTCAGATATAAACAAGATACAGATCAAGATATACTCTTTACCTTGTGCAAAAGCTTATCATATAGTAAAGAATTCTTCATTCAAAAAGCTATTGGATGGGCACTCCGGCAATATGCTTACACTAATAAAGAGGCCGTTTACGATTTTGTAGAGGGGCATTCACTTTCCAATCTGAGCAAAAGAGAAGCCTTAAAGCACCGGAAAAATTAAAATACTTCGCGAGCTATAGCCACGGTATTTTCACTCCTACTCATTGTGTAGTAGTGAATACAAGGAACATTGGCCTTTTTGAGCGCTTTGCTTTGCTCTATTGCCCACTCAACACCTACCTGCTTCACCGCGTTGTTATCCTTGCACTTTTCTACTTCTTTTTGCAAGGCTTCTGGAATGTCAATATGAAACATACTTGGAAGAACATTGAGATGGTTCTTTGTGGCAATAGGCTTGATCCCCGGAATAATGGGTACATGGATACCAAAATCGCGACACTTGTCTACAAAAGCAAAAAACTTATCATTGTCAAAAAACATTTGCGTTACAATGTAATCTGCTCCCGCATCAACCTTAGCCTTCAAATACTTTAAATCACTATTCAAGTTGGGTGCTTGAAAATGTTTTTCAGGGTAGCCCGCTACTCCGGAACAAAAGTTGGTATGAAAATCAGATATCGTCTCTTCATGTAGGAAACGACCTTGATTCATATTGTTCACCTGATCGACTAAATCTACTGCGTAAATATTACGATTAACCCGATCTTCGATATGATATTCTGATTTGCCAATCTCATCCCCTTTAATTATCAGTATATTCTCTATACCCAAATAGTACAGAGAGAATAAAGCATCTTCCGTTTCCTCTTTAGTGAAACCACCACAAATCAAATGCGGGACTGCTTCCACTTTATATTTGTTCATTATCGCCGCACATATCCCCACGGTACCCGGTCTCTTACGAACAGGAATCTGCGTCATGGTACCATCAGGATTTTTACGATAAGTGATTTCTTCCCGGTGATAGGTCACATCCACAAAGGGCGGATTAAACTCCATGAGGGGGTCTAAAACTTTATACAAGTCACCAATATTTTTGCCCTTCATCGGTGGCAACACTTCAATGGAAAAAAGTGTTTCGTCGGATTGATTAATTAAATCAGTAACTTTCATACCTACAAATGTACAGCGCAAAGGAACTAAATTTCAATTTTTTAGGTATTTTCACCAGCGTAATTCTATGTCGTCTAATTTCCATAAAATAGCTCAAAATAAGATCCTCATTTTGGATGGGGCCATGGGTACCATGATTCAGCGCCATCCACTAGAAGAAGAGGATTTTCGTGGGGAACGTTTTAAAAATCACCAGCAACCATTAAAGGGGAATAACGATTTGCTCTCCATTACGCGGCCCGAGATAATCAAGGCTATTCATCGACAGTATTTTGAGGCTGGAGCAGATATAGTGGAAACCAACACCTTTAGTGGAACTACCATCGCTCAAGATGATTACGGGCTGAACGCTGATGATGTATATCAGATTAATTATCAATCAGCAAAAATTGCCAAAGAAGTGGCTGCTGAGTTTGAAAATAAATTTGTGGCAGGAAGTATTGGTCCGACCAACCGGACAGCTTCATTATCGCCCGATGTGAATAATCCCGGGTTTCGTGCGGTAAGTTTCGATGAACTAAAAGATGCTTATAAATTTCAAGTAAAAGGATTGATTGACGGCGGTGTGGATATTCTTTTGGTCGAAACCGTTTTCGACACCTTAAATGCGAAAGCTGCCTTGTTCGCCATTCAAGAATATTATTATGAAAATGATATTCAGCTTCCAATTATGGTTTCGGGAACTATTACCGATGCCAGCGGTAGGACGCTTAGTGGACAAACAACTGAGGCTTTTTTAATTTCTGTTGAACATGCACCACTATTTAGTATCGGCCTAAACTGCGCGTTGGGGGCAAAACAACTTCGCCCTTATCTGCAAATTCTGGCGAAGAATGCGCCGTTTTGTGTAAGCGCTCATCCCAATGCCGGCTTGCCGAATGAATTTGGCCAATATGATGAGAGCCCTGAAGCGATGGCTGCGCAAATAAAAGTTTTTCTCGAAGAAAACTTACTGAATGTCGTTGGCGGA
Organism: Verrucomicrobiota bacterium; assembly: GCA_017853115.1. GTDB lineage: Bacteria > Bacteroidota > Bacteroidia > Chitinophagales > UBA8649 > JAFMKE01. The sequence continues at coordinate 16,702 of JAFMKE010000004.1, read as the reverse complement.
TGTTGCGGTACTACACCAGAGCATATCAAAGCAATTGCAGATTTAGCTGCTAATTACAAACCACGGCATCTATCTGTGGAGGCTTAGATGGTAACCAGACCATTCCGATCAACCCATCCGTCCGTATCTTCATCGATTTTAACTTGAACCCAGTTATCCACGGAATCAAGCAATTGGACTTTCATTCCTTCATGAAGCACCAGGGTTTCCCTGCTATCCGCATTGGGCCCCTCTTGAAGAGGTAAAGCTGACATCACCACGATTGCGTGTGTTTGGCTATCAAGCACCTTGGATTTTCTTGAGGTAGTATAAATTAATGCGAAACCAACTATTAAAGATGAATAGGCAAAAATTTTAAGCGAATGATTTTTTGTAAAATAATTAACAAAGAATAAAAGGATACTAAACCACATAGTTGAAATGGTAAGTTTCGACCAAGAATTCAGAGAAAAATAAGCTAAATATTTCTCCCACCAGACAGTAAAAAAGACTTTCGGCAAGGGTTCAATCGAATAATCGCTTTTCAAATAACATAACTGCAAATTATGCAATGCACGCTCATTGCCTGGATCATACTTGAGTGTTTTTTCAAAATGGAGAATGCTGAGAGCTAAACTATCCAAGTGGTAGTAGGTGTTTCCCAAATTAAAATGTAATTCATATTGATTTGGATAGGAAGTTTCCAGCTGCTTGTACAGACTTAGGGCTTCCTCATAGTCTTCATTTTCAAAAGCACCGTTCGCCTGCTCAAACAAGATTTGATTGGCAAAACTTGAGCAAGAACAAAGCAGTAGCGGGATAAGAATCAGCAACTTAAGATATCTCATGTTCAATCTTTACAATCCAATCAATAGCGGTTAGATAATCCTCTTGCATTTTCCCAAAAGACTGCGGACTATATAAAGCTTCCTCCGCATTGCGCAACACTTGTTCAAATTGCTCAACTAATGCTGCCGAAACATTTTTCTCGGAAAACTTTTCCAAAACAAATTCCTTGCTCAACTCTGCTTGATTGATATTCAACTTATCACTCACATACCCATTAAAGGCATCAAAAACCTCATTGTAAAATGCTTGCTGATTTTGCTGATCCAAATAAATCTTAGCTTGCTTGAGTCGCTTTACCGCCTCTTTTGAAGCGCGATTATACTTCATGGTTATGGTATCTGGCTTAAACTCTTCTTTTAGTCGCGCACCAAACAAGAAAAGAAAGTAAGCTACGAAAGGAGAAGCCAGACTGAGAGGATAACGCCACGAATCATAAAAATGCGATTCAACATCAGTGAACATGGAAGTTTTGTAAATATCAAATAAGTCAAATTCTTTCCGCATTTCCTCCTCACCTTCCTCATCTAATTCATTTTCCACTATCTCCAAAACATCGCCATTGACCTTAATCTCAATAGGATCTGAACGTAAGCTTATGTAATCTTCCTTGTTTACATCGAAATATGAAAAGCTTACTCCTGGGATGGTGTAGTTGCCTGGTTTGGTGGGAACCAAAATATAATTATAGGTCTTGGACCCGTTAACTCGATTAGATTGCTTGGAAATCTGTTCCTTTGTTTCTGGGTCATATACTTCGAGCTGTCGAGGAAAGTCAATAACTGGTTCCTGAATGGCCATTATATTGCCTGTACCTCGAATAGTAGAAGTAAAATGTAAAGGGTTTCCCACTTGCAATTCCAAAGAATCCACAAGTGTTTCTAGTTCAAACTCACCCACCGCACCGATAAAATCCAGCGGCTTGTTTTCCTGAGGTAAAGGCTGAACATCTAAGAGCAATTCATTACTCGCATAGTTATATTCAAACTGTTCATGCTCCATGGTTTGTATCTGCATACCCCAATAACTAACTACCTTAGGTACCGAAACTAAAAGCAAGGTATTCATTTTAATCGGATCGATAACTTGCCTTCCTTCCTTCAAAGGGAATAAGGCATATTTTCCAATCAGCATAGTTTGATATTGCTTGCCCTGATACTCCTCATATTGAGGCTTAATATCCTTTAACTCAATATCCTGTTTCCAGAACCCTTCGAAATCTGGCATTTCCGTAACCTGAGATCCATAGCTATTAATTCGTTGATATAGCTTAGCATAAACAAAAACCTGCTCGCCTACATAAGGTGTGGTATTATCTGTATACAGGCGAATAAAAATATTTTCCTTCGCTTGCTTTTTCCATTCCTCGGAATTTCTGGGGTCAAGCGCTTGGTTTTGTCCACCACCGGAATTGTTTTGCTGAGCACTTTGTTGCTTTGCTGGCCCAACTTCTACGATTATTTCATCCGTATACCATGTCTCCCCATTGATCTTGACCGATGCTTTACCTATAGTGAAAACACCCTCTTCTTTAGGCCTTAAGTAATAATATATACTCAATGAACGGCTAACATTTCCGTTGAAGTTCTGATAACTTTTGCTTTGATTTGGACCACTTAAGACCTGAAAATCATCAAAATTTGGGGCTTTAAAGTTCGACGCATCCGCATTCTCGATAACAAAAACTACTTTGTAATCTGCCCCCACGTATGAATTACTTGCCCCTTGAGCATAGAACTTGGCTTGAGCACTAACCAATGCAGCAAATAAAGAAAATACAATAAACAATATGCTCTTTAAGCTTTTCATTACCAGTCCTTCTCAATAACAATTTTCACCGCTTCACCTTCAGGTTCATCTAATTTTTCTTGCAATTTACCCTCTTCATTCTCCAGCATTTTCAATAGCTGTTCAGCCTGTTCTTTCGTGAGTTGCGATGGCCTATCCTGCTCCTTTTTTTCCCCTTGATCTTCTTCACCTCCTTGGTCTTGATCCTGATTCTGCTCCTCACCGTCTTCACTTTGCTGCTCTTCCTCTTGCTTATTATTCTGATCCTTTTGCTGCTCTTCTTCTTGACTCTGATCTTGATTCTCTTCTTGCTCCTCCTGCTCTTGGTTCTCCTGCTGCTGTTCTTGCTGTTTCTCTTGCTCTTGCTCCTTTCTCAACATCGCTTGAGCATAGGCCAAATTGTATTTGGTATCCATATCTCCAGGCACTAATTTTAATGCTTCTTTGTACGCTTCTATGCTCTCTTCATACGATTGCTTACTCAAATAACTATTCCCCAAATTGTGAAAGGCATGGGCTTTATCCTCCGGCGACTCAAACTTTTCAGTAGCTTTTAGAAAACGTTCAATGGCTTTATCATGGTTGCCTTGACCATATTTGGCTACGCCTACATTATATTCCGCAACAGGTAAATTACCATCTTGCTCAATTGCCTTTCGGTAGGCAACTTCTGCATCATCAAATGCTTCTTTCTTGACTAACTTATTCCCTTTTTCTATCCATTGATATGTCGTTTGTGCGTCTAAACTCTCAATGATGAAAAAAAGACATATGATATGTAAAAGAAACTTCTTCATATTACCAATTAAGCCAATTCAGTTTGCGTTCACGAATTAAAAATTCAAGTAACAAGGCTACCAAGGCAATAATCAAAAAAATCGGGAAATGATTTTTGAAGCTGGTATACACTTTCTCATCTATCATTCGACCTTCTTGTGCACTTAGCACCAGTAAAATATCTTCATAAATATCAGGAGAAGCAGCATTTAAATATTTACCGCCACCAATTTTAGCAATTTGTTGCAACATCTCTTCATTTAACTTTGTGGTCACAAATTCACCCTGATTGTCTTTTTTATAGTTGCCTTGCTTATCTATCGGAATCCGAGCTGCTTGCTCAGTACCCACACCTATCGTATGTATAACTACACCTTCTTCTCTTGCTCGTTCTGCCATAGCTTCTGCATCTCCGTCATGAGATTCACCATCGGAAAGAACAACCAAAGTTTTAAACCCTTGAGATTCCGCGTCAAAGGATTTAAGTGCTAAATCTATGGCTTCACTGATAGCCGTTCCTTGTCGGGGAACCATATCGGTATTTATCGTTTTCAAATACATTCGGGCTCCTGAATAATCTACTGTTACAGGCATTTGCAAATAGGCGTTGCCAGCAAATACGATTAAACCTATTCGATCATTGCTCATTCCATCGATAACATTGGATACAATTTGCTTGGCCTTCAGCATTCTGCTGGGCGTGATATCCTCAGCATTCATTGATTTCGAAACGTCAATCGCAAAGATAACATCAATGCCCTCTCGTTTTACCTTTTCAAATTTAGTTCCTAACAAAGGATTGGCCCAGGCGATAACCAAAGAGAAAAAAGCGATAAACCATAAAACCGCTTTAACGTAGTGCCTTTGTATATTCGAAGACTGACTTAATTTATTAATGAGAATTGGCTTACCTAGCTTATTTATGACAGCTTTTCTTCGAGCCAGGTAAATAATAAACATGATTACTAGCACGAGTAACAAACCCATCGCCCACAAGTGATTACTATGTGCCCATTGAAACATTATCTGACAAAATTAAAAAAGGCAGTATCCTTTTGAAATACTGCCTTAGCTATTTAAACTTTTTTAACGCCTTATCAGTATGCTGCAATAGCCGAGATTTCGACATTAACATCTTTGGGCAAACGGGCTACTTGAACCGTTTCCCTCGCTGGATATTCCCCAGAAAAATAAGAACCATACACTTCATTTATTCGGCTAAAATTATCCATATCTGAGATGAAAATGGATGTCTTCAACACATTCTCGAATCCCAAACCAGCCGCTTCCAAAATAGCCTTCAAGTTTTTCATAACTCTATGCGTTTCTTCCTCAATTGAGCTCATAAGTAATTCACCTGTTTCAGGATCTGCAGGAATTTGACCGCTAATGAACAACATATTGTTTGCCCTTGTTGCTTGATTGTATGGTCCAATCGGAGCAGGAGCTTGGCTTGTATTGATTATTTCCTTTTTCATATTGTTTGATTTTGGCGTAAAAATAAAGCAAAGTAGTAATTTTAACTCCAGTTATGCAGATAAAATTAGAACGCAGAGAGGAGATTGATGATAAACGATGGAACGGATGTGTTCATTTTGCACTTGGTGCCCCACCTTATGCATATACTTGGTTTTTAGATAATGTCTGTGAAGAATGGTTCGGACTTGTAGTTGGAAACTACAAGATTGTCATGCCAGTAGTAATTGGTAAAAAATTTGGAATTCAATACAATTATCAGCCCTTTTTCACGCAACAGCTAGGAGTATATGCAGAAGCCCCTTTGAGTCAAGAAACTATTGATGCCTTTTTTGCCGCTATTCCAAAAGAAATTAAGTACATGGATATGGCTTTGAATGAGAGTAATTTCGCGCCCCAGTTTGGAGAAGTGACCGAAAGACACAATTTTTTACTCGACCTAAATGATAATCATGAAAAAATACAAAAGCGCTATTCAGGCAATGTCCTTAGAAAGATAAAAAAAGCTGAAAAGGCCGGCTTATATGTAAACAAGCAACTCAGTCCTGAAATGTTTGCTGATTTCTATCGCAAACATACCGCAACTAAAATCAAAGACTTCAAAGACAAACATTATTATATGATTCTGCGATTGGTGTACAAAGCCATACACTATAATATGGGTTTTATCATAGGTGTTCAAAACCAGGAGGGCGAACTATTAGCCGCAAATTTCCTCCTTAATCATCCGCAACGTTTGATTAACTTATTGCCCGCTAGTAGTGAGAATGGAAACCAAGTGGGCGCTATGGCTTACCTGATTGACCATTTAATTTCTACTAACGCCAATCAATATAAATTTTTTGATTTTGAAGGTTCGATGATACCTGGAGTTGCGAATTTTTACAAAGGATTCGGCGCAAACAAGTTTAATTTTTATCAGGTTAAAGTGAATCTTTTGCCGAAATTCCTTCGTATATTTAAGAGATAACATGAAATTAACTAACTAAATTCGTGCTTTAGCATAATAATACCAAGATGTTATGAAAACAAGACTATTTTTATTTATCCTTTCACTTACCTTGATTGGATTTATTCAAGCCCAAGACATTCATTTTTCTCAGTACTACGCCTCTCCACTAACGCTCAATCCAGCAATGACGGGATTGATTAATGGTGATTTTAGGGTTGCTGCTAATTACCGTGGACAGTGGTTTACGCTTCCTACCAATAACTCTATCGCCCCTTACAATACCTATCAAGGATCATTTGATGCATCCTTGTTAAGAAGAAAATTGCGTGATAATGGCTTAGGAGTTGGTGCGATGTTCTACGCAGATGAAGCAGGAAATGGTTCCTTAGCTACCTACGCAGTTATGGGTTCAATTGCTTATCACCAAGCTGTCGATCGTTATGGGAAAAGTCGGCTATCCTTAGGATTTCAAGCCGGTTATATCCAAAAGAGGATTTTCGAGTATGACTTATTGTTTGAGCAGCAGTTCGACGGAACGCTCAATGCATTCAATCCATTCCTTGACAACGGAGAAACAAACTTTAACCAAGGTAATTTCGGCTACTTCGATTTAAATGCCGGTGCTTTATTTTCATCTCGAGCAACGGATAATATCAGTTACTACTTTGGATTCGCTGCTAACCACTTAACTACTCCGGGTGAAAACTTTCTAAATCAGCAGTCAGAGGAAAATGAAATTGATATGCGCTATACGGCCCACGGAGGTTTGTCTATTCGTACAGGAAAGTACTTTAAAATCTTGCCTACTTTCTTATACATGTTACAAACCCAAGCGCAACAAATTAATTTGGGTTCAGGATTCGAATATGAATTCTCTGACAATTTTAAAGGATTCGCAGGAGTTTGGACACGTGTCGTAGGCGGCATAGATGGCTTTCAAAATGATGCAGCCGTTGTGACCATTGGCGGTGAGGTTTCAAACACCCGTCTGGGCGTAAGCTATGATTTCAATACCTCAGGATTTAGAGGAGCGAGTAAATCAGTTGGCGCGTTGGAGGTAAGTGTGATTTATATTCACAACCAAGAAGAGCCCGGAAAAATTTCCTACGACAGATTCTGTCCTACCTTTTAATTTAAGCGAATAATAACATACAAAAAAAGGGTGAATCGATGATTCACCCTTTTTTGATTAGTCCAGTTAGCGCGTAATTCCCTCTAATTAAAGAACATTGAGGGTGCTAAAAATACCCTCTATTTGTCGCATATATCGCTTCTTCTTGTCCTCTCCCGGAGCAAACATAAAACCATCAAGTAGGATCACCCGGTTATTGGCATTGTCAATAATATACTGATTGATAAAAGGGCCACCCATAAAATCATTTTCCATACGCCAAAGTCCACTCGTCTCATAGGTAATAATCCCATCACGCTCCGTTCGGGTTTCAATAAAACCCAAAGTACTGTCTGTCGACATATAACTGTTCGCTACATTGCTGCTCACATATTTTCCTCGTTCATTGCGCAATGTAATACCATAATTCGCGTCAGGTAACGCACCACTATATTCAATAACATCGAAATAAATAAAAATCATTCCCTTTGGGACATCCTTTCTAAAGGAGATGAAACTACCTTCATTCTCCGCCATTTTATAATCGGTGGGCAAATCCCATTCGATATTATAATAAGTTTTCAACTGTTCCTTAAGCTTTACATTCACTCCATTGAGATAGGCAATCTTTTTGTGTGCTACTAGGTCAGTTTCTTGTATACGCTCGATTATTGTCGGAGCACTAGAAACAATATTTTCTTTCAAGGCTTCATCACTTGAGCCGAAAATAAAAATAACATTTTGCGGTTTGCTCCAAATATTTTTCAATAGAAACGTGGATTGATCTCCACTCTCCAAAGCCGCAAACTGTTCAGGCGATAAAATATCTTTAGCCATCGCTAATAGCTCACCATTTTCACTGGTATTTGCTATTAAAACAATGTTTCGAAACCGATACATCAAACTATTAACAGCACTGAAATCAACTTTACTAATTGTAAAAATACTCTCTTCCTTTGGGAGAATACGATACAACTTATTAAAAGATTGGTTAATGATACTCTTGGTATCATCCGTATTTAATTGATCCGGAATAACAAACATTACCTCATCCGCAGCTCCTGTAGAAGAAGGCAATATGCTTGATAATGGACCTTCTCCAGATTGATTACCTGAACGGCAACCGAATAATGATAAGCTTAGTAAAAATATGAACAGCAAGGAATATCTCATCATGTGTAGTTTTTGGTTTTTATATTCTACGCTAAACAAAGCAATTGAAGTATTCATCTACATCCTTATGACGGTAAACTGACACTACTCAGTCATCAACTCTTTACTCAAAGCAAATAAATCTGCTTCGTGTTGATTTTTCGTCATCAACTGCATACCGACGGGTAAGCCCTCTTTAGATTCATATAATGGAAGCGAAATAGCAGGATTTCCAACAAGATTGGCCAAAACCGTGTAGATATCTTCCAAATACATCTCAATGGGATCTGATGTTTTCGATCCGAGTTTAAAAGCCGTTGATGGTGTAGTAGGCGATAAAATGAAATCACAACTATCATATACCTCATTCACTGCCTCACTCAAAATACGACGTACTTTTTGCGCTTTGGAATAATAGGCATCGTAGTATCCAGCGCTTAACACAAAAGTTCCAAGCATGATTCTGTTTTTTACCTCTGTCCCAAAACCTTCCGTACGCGATTGCTTATACACCTGGTCCATATTCTTAGCAGATGGCGAGCGATATCCATAATGCACACCATCATAACGAGAGAGATTAGAAGAGGCTTCCGCAGTAGTTAAAACGTAATAGGCAGGAACAACGTAGTCCAAATATGGAAAAGTCTTAGGCACAACTTGATGACCTAGAGCCCTCAACCGTTCAATCAAGTGTAGGAAGGCATCTCTTACTTCAGCATTCAATCCGGGACTATCGATGATATCCTGAAAATACGCAATGCAATACTTACGTTGCTCCTTCGATTCAAAGCTCGCTACTCGATTCTGAATAGCCGTTGCATCATATTCATCCTGACCATTAATGACTTCCAATATCAACTGAGCATCCTCAACACTTTTTGCAAAAGGTCCAATCTGATCAAAAGAAGAACCAAATGCTATTAGGCCGTGACGAGATACTCTGCCATAAGTAGGCTTCATGCCCACAACTCCACAAAAGGAGGCTGGCTGACGAATAGATCCACCCGTATCCGAACCCAAAGAGGCCTGACATAAATTGGCTTGAACAGCTACCGCGCTTCCCCCAGAAGACCCTCCAGAAACTCGAGTTTTGTCTCTTTGATTAAGCACTGGACCATAGGCTGAATTTTCATTTGATCCGCCCATCGCAAACTCATCACAATTCAATCGGCCAATGATAATGGCATCTTCCGCCAATAGGCGTTCAACCGCCGTTGACGAATACAAAGACTCAAAATTCTCCAACATCTTGGAGGAGGCACTTACTTTATGTCCTTGATAACAAATATTATCCTTGATGGCAATCACCAAGCCATACAATTTACCTTTAGCACCTGATTTTCTATCCAGTTCTGCCGCTCTAGCCAGTGCCTCATCCGCAAACACCTCCAAAAAGGCGTTTAAATCTTGATTCTGTTGGATGTTGGCTAAATAGGATTGAACAAGCGAGACGCAAGAGAGCTTTCCGTCCGCAAGATCTACTTGTATATCAACAAGTTTGTTGTAATTTTTCATTCAACAGCCTTTACTCTGCTTTTTCAGCCTCCGTAGAACTTGTATTCTTCGGTTCTTTCATGCCTTCTTCGATTTCGTTCTTTATCGAATTCTTGGCAGAATTAAACTCACGCACACCACTTCCTAAACCTCTCATTAACTCTGGAATCTTTTTGCCACCGAAAAGCAACAAAACAACCAAAGCAATAACAACAATCTCTCCTACCCCTGGTGTCCACAATAACATAGCATTCATAATTGAAATGATTTTAGCACATAAAATTACAAGGATTTACTTAGAAAAGGGAAAATAAACAGAATTTGTTAAGACCACCTACTTGGCCAACCAAAGTTCTGGATTGGTCTTTTCCATTCCCTTCCAAATTTCTAAGTGCACCTTCGTTAAGTCATTGTCCGTGTATGCCACGCCAATGATTTGCTTGGTATCTAATTTCTGACCTGGTAGAACTTCTACCGTTTTTAAATTTGAATACACAGAGTAGTATTCGCCATGCTTGACAATGACCGAGTTTTGCGTAGATGGTAAGAAAAACGAATTAACTACCGTCCCGTTAAACACCGCACGTACTGCTGAATTTTCTTCAGTCTTAATATCCACACCATTATTATTGGTGAACACATTTTTCACGGACTCATGTTCATGCTTTCCAAACTTACTTATAATAAAGCCCTTACTCACTGGCCAGGGAAGTTTACCCATATTGTAGATAAAATCTTTTGACAACTGCTTCTCCTCGGGAGTTAAAGCCAAACCTTCAGCAACTTTCTCCCCTTTTGCTGCAGCGGCCTTAGCAGCCTTCTCCTTGGCAAGTTTTATCTCTTCTTCAATAATCTTCTGAATCTGACTATTCAACGCTTGAGCTGCTTTGTTTTTCTCATCTACCTGCTGCTTTAGCTTGTCTTCATCATCCTGCAGTTTGGCGATTAGCTGGTTCTTGGCCAATTTTTCTTCTTCCAATGCCTTTCGCTGCATTTTTTCTTCAGCCAAAAAAGCTTCTTTCTCTGCCTTCTCTTCTTCAAGCTTGCTAATTTTATCATTCAAATCTGCAATGGTCTGCTCAATCAACTCCGCCTGGTTTTCTCTAGTTTTACCATAGCTCCGCATATAAGTAAATCGTTGAATAGCTTGATTGAAACTTTCAGAGGCAAAAAGAAAACTCAAGGCACTAGTCGAATTAAACTTATTCTTGTAGGCACTCAGCACCATGTTAGCATAGTCTTCTTTTAAGCGAGCAATATCCAATTCCAATGAAGTAATAACTGCTTGCTTACTCAGAATATTCTCATCAATCACTTTAAGCTGACTGTATATATTATTGATTAACCGTTGACGGGTCTCAATTTTAGAATTAATTGATTTTAACTGAATCAAAGAATTACTCTTTTCCGTTTGCGTAGAAGTAATCAGCGCCTCAATATTTTTAATATCCTCTTGAAGCTTTTTGTACTGATTTTGAAGCTCTTGCTTCTTATTGCTTTGCCCAAAAACTGGCACAGCAAGAAAGCTAAGTATGGCACAGAGTATGAGCACTGGAAACAAGCCGCTTATGATGTGATTTGAAAGTCTCAAATTTTAATTCTTCATTTTATTAGGCACCGAAAATGGGAAGTCTAGCATTGTTTCTTTCCGAACCTTGGTGAAATTCATTTCTATTTGCACATCTTGAGGCGCTTGTTTGAAATGCAATTGTCTAAACATCGCAAACAACTCATCTTCTACAAAACGATAATCATCAAAAGTTAACTTGACATCCCGCTCAAATGCTTGTTGATTCATCTTAACCATACGATATCGGAAGCTTGGTGAAACTTCATACTCTGCTTCAATACCATCAAAAGCATCTCTGATGATATAGGCATTATCCACTAGTTCAAGTTTCTCTTTGATTGTACTTGAATGAAACACATTCCCCAAAATCAAATTTTGCATAAAGGAAAAATCTGCTGGAAAAGGCAAATAATTATTTATGAAATCGAATGGTTCATCATAATACATGTCGTTCAATCTATCGATTACCTGAATTCTGTCAGGGGACATCAGAACACGAGCACCTTCAATTCCAAAGGGGCCAGTTAAAGACATCCAAATTGTCTTATTATGTTCAATACGAATCAAGGCTGTAAAACTTTGATTGATCTCCCCGTCATCAAACTTTACCTTGGCTTTCGCTTGCAGAAAATCAAAGTCGAAGTTGGCGGCGTCCATTTGTTTAAACAACTGCTTGCTTGTCATCTTACTGCCAATAGCGGTAGATGTATTTTTTACTCCAGTGCAAGCAGAAATAAAAACCCAAAGGATAATGAAGGAAAGCAACTTATTCATAAAACGTTTTATCCGCAATTTTTTTAGTCAACTTCTCGCTGCCTCCATTCTTCTCCGCTGCTTCTTTCCATTTACTCAATGCCTCATCTTTTAACCCTAGCTTGAAAAGTATATCTCCCAAGTGTTCCAACAGCGTAGCACTCGGGTTTTCCGCTGCATCTATCGCTCTCAACTGCCATTCTTTGGCTTCTTCATATTCACCTGACTTAAAAAGAACCCAGGCATAGGTATCTAAAAAAGAACTGTTGCCAGGCTCCAATTTATTCGAAAGCAAACTCATTTGAGCTGCTTTTTCCAGCTTATCTCCACGCAAGGATAAATAATAGCTATAGTTGTTCAACACATAGGCATTTTCAGGATTAAGCGCTAAAGCTTTATCAAAATATTCGTCACTTTCATTAAACAAGCTTAAATCGTTATATACATCACCAAGATTTGAATACAATTGAGCTTTCAATTCTTTGTTATCCCCGGACATTTTTACCGCTCTTTGATAAGCTTTTTCAGCCTCAGAATAGTGCTTTAATTGTTGATGGCCCAAGCCGTTGAAAAAATAAACTAGCGCTTGATTAGGAAAATACTCTTTAGCTTGATCCGTGTTTTTCACTAAATCATCGTATTGCGCCAAATCGGAATTTATAAAAAACACTTGTTGCCAAACCGTAAAAATATCGTGTTGGAGCTCAAGCGACCGATAATAAAAAGGCAAGGCTTTTTCCGCTTCATTATTCAAATAACGCAAATCTCCCGCAATTGCATGCGCTTTAGCTTCTTTTGGGTGTGTTTCAACTAGAATATTCGACAAAAGATAAGCGTCTGAAATCTGGTCCTTCCGTTGCTCAAAATACTTGATATAATTATACAAAACAGAGATCTTTGCATCTACGGGAATATCAGCATTGGCAAAAGCTTTCTCAGAATATTCGAGGGCTTTCTCACTTTCGCCTATAGTTCGATAGTAATCTGCCAGCGAAGTAAGTGCATAAACATTATTTTCCTCTATACTCAGTATGGTTTCAAGGACTTTCACCGCTTCTTCATTCTGGCCATTGATTAAATAAAAATCCGCCAATTCCACTCGAAAATCCATTTCGTCTGGATAGGCATTGATTAATTTTGTCAGTTCCGCAACTGCCTCGTCGATTTTATTTAAACGAATGTAAATCTTGTGTTTTTGCAGTGAGGCATCTGCCTGAACGCCAATAGCTGCCTCTACTTCATCATAAACCTCTATCGCAGCCTTGAGCTCATTAAGCATAATTAAATAGTAGGCTTCCTGAAAATAATAATCATACTCCTGAGGGTAGGCAATTCGCAGATCATGGTAAACCTCGGCAGCCTCACCATACTTAAACTGCGAGGCTTTTAAATCACCTAAATATCGCAGGTACCAAATATTATCCGGTGAAACCTCCAAAGCCTTTAACATACTGTTCTCAGCCCCTTCGAAATCGTTAGCTAACTGTTTTAATTGAGCTAACTCATAGAAAGCAGCATCCAGGTGTGCATACAATTTGGAAGCAGCAAGGAATTTTTCATAAGCCTCATCCAAATCGCCAATCAACTTAGCCTGCTGCCCTTCGAAAAAAAGTCTTTCAGCCTTAATAATCGTCGCTTCATCAAAGCTTATTACCTGTTCTTTTGTTGGATTACTTTCTTTCTTTTTGTTCTTTTTTTGGGCATGTAAAGAAGCCACCTGCAACATGCAGAATAAAAGAATAACGTATTTAAGTTTAATCATCGTTAACCGTTGTATAATCACCTAGGCTATAATCCCGAGGCTTCAGACTTACCTCTACCTTATTACCAAGCATCGCTTTATCTAATATAACGCCATTTATACTGGTTTCTGTTTGAATTATAGAATTTTTAACAATACTATTCTTTATCACAGAGCCCTTGCCAACCGATACGTGTGGACCAAGAATAACATTTTCCAACACAACATCTTCACCAATAAAACAAGGCTCAATTATTCGTGTATTTTTAAACTCTTTCGAAAATTGAAGTTGCTCTTTGCCCTGAGCATTTTCCAGAACGCGCTCATTGGTATAAATACAGGCAGCTTTGTTGCCGCAATCCAGCCACTCAATAACTTCTCCAGGAACAAATTTTGCACCTTTGCGCTTTAGATTTTCAAGTGCATCAGTTAACTGATATTCTCCTTTTTCTCTGAGCTTGTTATCAAGTAAATATTCAATCTCTTCCTTTAAAGCTTCTCCGTCTTTGAAATAGTAAATTCCGATAATGGCCAAGTCGGATACAAATTCTTGTGGTTTTTCAACGAAATCAGTAATGATATCATCATCATTTACTTTTACTACACCAAAGGCTTTCGGATCTTCTACTTTATTAACCCATATAACTCCATCTTTCTCACTATCAATTTTAAAGTCCGTTCGAAATAGTGTATCTGCAAACGCCACAATTACAGGACCATTTAGACTCTCCTTGGCACAATAAATGGCATGAGCAGTGCCTTCTGGACTATCTTGATATGAAATAATAGCCTTCGTATTCAGATCTCGCGCTACTTCTTTCAATTTTTCTTCTGTAGCCTGCCCAAACTCTTCGCGAATAACAAAATTTATTTCTTCAATTTTTTCATCTACCGCTTGAACTAGACCTTCTACCAGCCGCTGCACAATAGGTTTACCTGCAATAGGAACCATAGGTTTAGGAATCGTAAGGGTGTGAGGTCGTAATCTAGAGCCCCAACCTGCCATTGGGATAATTATTTTCATATTCTCGTTTTTACCGATTGCAAATATATGGGATTAGCTTATCTTTCCTTCCAAAGCGATAGTATATCTCGTTTTACCGCATAGGCAAAGAATATTAATACAAGCATATTGTTAAATAATAGCTTCCAAATTTGGTTTGACCATTCAACATACCAAGCAAGACCATACAAACCTAGTCCTAAAATAAAGTATTCCATTATACGAACAAGGTCATACGGCACCGCGTAATAACGTTTCCCCCATTGCCATGAAATCAAAGTCATTGTAAAATAACTCGCCAAAGTAGCCCATGCGCTCGCCCAATAACCATATTTAGGAATAAATACCACATTAATAAGGATGGTTACAAGCGCTCCCGAAATAGAAATGAACATGGCATAATGCGTCTTATCTCGCAGCTTATACCAAACAGATAAATTATAAAATATACCTAAGAATAGATAAGCCATCAAAAGTATAGGAACAATATTCTTTCCCACTCGGTAACTCTCGTGAAGGACCAGAATAATCCAATCCAAGTTTAAACTTACTCCCAGGAAAATTAGCATACCAAGTACTACAAAGAGGGTCATCGCTTTAGCCACAGTCCCCAAGGCATCTTTATCTCTCGATTGACTAAAGAAGAATGGTTCTGCTCCCATGCGATAAGCTTGCACGACCAAACTCATAAAAATGGCAAGTTTGTACACTGAACCATAAATACCAACAATCGCATTTCTTTCCGCTAGGGACTCTTGAGGGAGCAAATATTTCAATAAAATTCGATCAATGGTTTCATTCACGATTCCCGCTAATCCCACAATCACTAAGGGTAATGCATAACGCATCATTTTTTGCCAGGTATTCTTACAAAACTCAAACTTAGTCCTGAATAAATCTGGAACAAAAACTAACAGGGTTACAAAGCTAGCGAGGAGATTTGCCATAAAGACATAGGTCAAGGCATGTTCTTGTTGGATTTTAAAACCAAACATCTCTGGACGCCCCATCAGAATTGGTGTTAGTAAAAAGACGTTTAAACCTACAGTGATGACGACGTTCAACAACTTAATGCGGACATAAGTCATTGGTTTGTTTTCTAATCGCAGTTTGGCAAACGGGATATTCGCAAGCGTATCGAAACTTATTATCGCTCCCAACATCAATACAATGTGACTCAAATGAGGATATTGAAGCAAGGCAGCAATCCGCTGAGAAGAAAAGGCAATTAGAACAAAAAAAATAGCACTGGTAAGCAGCAAAGACAATAAGCTTGTAGAAAATACCCTGTTGGCATGCTCCTTTTCTTTGGAAGCAAAACGAAAAAAAGCCGTTTCCATTCCATACATGAGAAGGACATTGATAAAAGCCACATAAGCATACAACTCCACAACAATACCTAAATCGCTTTGATTTTCCCCGAAAACATAAGTATGGAAGGGATTAATCAGCCAATTCAAAGAACGGACAAGTATGGTACTTACTCCGTAAATGGCAGTCTGTCCAGCTAGGCGCTTTAATTTACTCAAGTAAATTTGGTTTTATAGCCACGAATGGCTCTGCTTCAATCAAAGGTAAGAGAAACTCTATGGAGATCTTGAATGATTAAAGTATTTTAGTAAACATTGAATGAGTATGTTTGCATAGATTGTACACAAAATGATGCACATGATTGCACCCTTTTATGCAGAAGATAGAATAGAGGTTGGATGCGATGAGGCCGGTCGAGGCTGCTTAGCAGGACCTGTAGTTGCCGCTGCAGTAATTTTAGCTAAAGATTTCTCCCACCCCTTTTTAAATGATTCTAAGCAATTAAATAAATCGCAAAGAGATGCACTTCGCACAGTTATTGAAAAAGAAGCGCTTGCTTGGGGAGTTGCTTTCGTAGATAACAACACAATTGATGAAATCAATATCTTAAAAGCCTCTATTCTTGCCATGCACAAAGCCCTAGATAAACTAAAATACCCATTTGAACTCATATTGGTAGATGGTAATAAATTTTACAAGTATCAAGACAAACCACACTTGACGATTGTTAAAGGGGATAGCAAATATGC
>JAFMKE010000196.1 GCA_017853115.1 Verrucomicrobiota bacterium | reverse complement strand
TCATACATATCTTGATAGAGATTGGGTAATTTCGTAGCATCATCATAAAACTCCACATGGTTTATTGCTCCATCGTAGTCTGTCCCCAGCGTAAACAAATCCCATCCTGACTTGGAATTTGTAGCACGTATGACCTGAAACAAATTGTCCCAAATAAGTTTCATATACATCGCCTTGCGCTTTCCCTCTTGCTGAGTTTTATCTAGTTTGCTCAAAAAAGCGCCGCCACCTAACTTTCCCCTATCGATAATTAAGCCTGCAATTCCGCCCGAATCATGAATAATGTTAATTTCCTCATCGGACAAATTAATACCCCAATTAAACCAATAACTGCTTTTCTTCTTTGCTGGATTATCGACTTTTATCTTTGAGCCTTGCAAGGTCTTAAAGCCACTTACCCCTGTATGACTGCATATTACAGGAATTTGATCATTTTTATTGATGTAATTGTTTGTTTTGATCCAACGGTAATATTCCACACGCGCTTTTACACTCATGTGCTTGGTGTCTATTAGAATGCGCTTGCCATTTGAATTACTCAGCATTTCCTTCATTACCTTTAGCCCAAGTCCATCCAAGCCAGCTTCTAATCCTTTTCTCTGATTGAGAAGATTAGTAACCATGCCATCTAAACTCTTGGCATGTCCACCAAGCTTATTATAAAAATGGTGCATCAGATTCATGAATAAGGGCGGATTTTCCCACGATTTCACGTCGGCCACCCGCTTGCTCAACGCTTGCTTCAATTCTTTTTTATTTAAGTTGCCATTCCACATCTTCTCATCAAAAAAAGCATGAGCACCTTCGCAAGTAATGATTACAGCAAGTTCATTTTTTTTGTTAAGGCTAGTTTGTAACTCAGCGTAATTGCTAACCACCTTATAGGAGTATTTACCGCAAGGCGAAGGCCCTTCATTTTCCTTTACATATTTATATTCTTCATTAAACTCTTTAAAATAATCGGTTTTTTGATCTAATTCAACCACTCGGTGATAGCCCATACCCGAAGCAATCGCTGTCATTTCCATAATTGCCTTCTTCGAAGTAATCAATCGAGGCACATTACGCATTTCCAAAAATCCTCTTTCGTAGGGATACAAAGAAATAAAGGCAATGCGAACCTTACCCTGAATCAACTTGTAAAAATTAGTTTGTGAATACTTCGCAAGTGTAGGTGTGTTTTGTGCTCCGAATCTTCCTGCGGGTGTTTCTGGTATGATATGATTAAATTCTTCCCAAGGATTTTTCTTGCCATCTTTCGCATTCCAATTGTAGGATTTAAATGTTGGATGAATATGTAAATCGGCGTAAAAGGGTGTATGCTTCATTGAAGGAAAAAATGAAATTTTAATGAAAAATATGGAAATATTAAAGATATGGCATCCCTATTACAAAGTCAGTAAACCATGCCAACATCCAAACTTAAATTTCCGTTAAATCTTATGCATTTTTTCAACGATGCAAGACATTTCCAAATTGTTTATCTCGGCAGTTTTGTGCTATTTGGTCTCGTATTTCTTTCCTGGCATGAGGATTGGTTTAAATTCATCCTTTTCGCTGTCACCGCACTGGTCATTCAGTATTTTGGCCAAGCCATGACCCAACCCAAACGAAATGCATGGAAGAGTGCCTTGATTACATCCTTAGGCTTATGTTTATTATGTAAAACCAATACCTACGAGACTGCGATTCTTGCTGCTGTATTTGCCATCGGAAGCAAATTTGTCCTTCGCTACAATGGCAAACATATTTTCAATCCAGTAAATATGGGTATTATCGCAAGTATATATCTTACAAACGATGCCTGGATATCTCCGGGACAATGGGGAAGTCACATTGTGTTAATTTTCTTACTTGGAGCCCTAGGATTTCTTGTTTTAAGAAAAGTTGACCGCTTAGATGCCAGTTTAACCTTCCTGCTCGTTTTTGGTGGTCTGCAGTTTGTTCGCTCCGTACTTTATCTAGGCTGGTCTATCGATGTTTATTTGCATCAAATGGCAAGTGGCACGCTCCTATTATTCACTTTTTTCATGATTACAGATCCCATGACAACACCAAACCATCGAACCGCTCGAATCATATGGGTCAGTCTGATAAGCGTTACCTCGTTTGCTTTAAGTAATTACATGTATGTATATGCAGCACCTATTTTGGTCTTATTTTTTGCTTCCCCTTTAACGCCAGTTTTGGATACAATCTGGCAGAGTGAAAAGTTTGACTGGAAATTTTCAAAATCATTTGTAGAACTAAAAAAATAAAATTATGAAAACGACGAAAAAGATCATTTTAACTACACTAAGTGTGTTTCTACTTCAAACGAATGCATTTAGCTTTTGCGGTTTTTACGTAAGTAAAGCAGACACCAAACTATTTAACAAAGCATCTCAGGTTATCCTCGTAAGAGACGGCAATAAAAATGTCGTAACCATGAGTAACGACTTCTATGGAGATGTTCAAGATTTTGCCATGGTCGTGCCTGTTCCGACTGTCTTAGAACGTGATGACATTCAAGTTGTTGATCGCTACATATTCGACAAACTAGATACCTACTCTGGGCCCCGACTTGTTGAGTATTATGATCAAAACCCCTGTTACATGTATGACCAATATTTAGGTATGCGAAAATTTTCGGAAGCAGCTACGATGTCTTCTATGGATATGATTGAAGTTGAAGAGGAGGCCAAAGATTACGGTGTAACGATTGAAGCGCAATACACTGTGGGCGAATATGATATTCTT
>JAFMKE010000053.1 GCA_017853115.1 Verrucomicrobiota bacterium | reverse complement strand
TGCCCTGGAAACGATACGACGGGGTTTAAATAATTAATCAGCGCGGTTAGTATCAAGTGCAATCATCTAAAGGTTTAATAACATTTGATGGAAAATCTATTTTGAGGACATAGTGGTGGCACGACTTGGAGTCGTGCCACCACTATAAAGGTAGATTCATTTTTTTTAGGCATTCCGTGGGATGAGTAATCCTTCTTATATTTTTTATACTTGGTGCTATTAGATGAGTGTAATTTAATCCTAGCAATACTTATATGTCAAATATTTAAATATGGAATAATTCCATAAAATAGTTTTAATTTGTGGGTTTATTCCATAAATTTGATATGAATTTAAGTATATGAATAGTAAGGTTCAGGAAAAATTATCGATTCTTGCAGATGCGGCAAAGTATGATGTTTCATGTGCATCTAGCGGTAGCAAGCGGAAGAATAAGGCAGGAGGATTGGGTAATGCAACAGGGATGGGTATTTGTCATACTTATACGGAGGATGGACGATGTGTTTCTCTACTTAAAATCTTATTAACCAATTATTGCATTTTTGATTGCGCTTATTGCATTAATCGTAAAAGCAATGATGTTAAGCGAGCCATGTTCAGCGTTAAGGAAGTTGTAGATCTTACTATAGGTTTTTACAGAAGAAATTATATCGAAGGTCTTTTTTTGAGTTCCGGAATTTTTAAGGATGCGGATTTTACCATGGAGCGATTAGTTCGAATCGCAAGAGATTTGAGACTACAACATAATTTCAATGGTTATATTCATTTAAAACTGATTCCCGGAGCATCCGACGAGTTAGTCCATGAAGCAGGCTTGTACGCCGATAGATTAAGTGTGAATATCGAGATTCCTTCAGAAAAGAGTTTGATGGCTATTGCACCAGAGAAAAACTATAAAGAAGTTTACGAACCTATGAATTATCTGAAGGAGGCTATTCAGGGATACCAAAAGGAGAAGAAAATTGTTAAATCAACTCCCTTATTTGCTCCTGGTGGACAAAGTACGCAATTGGTGATTGGTGCAACGCCAGAAAACGACTTTCAAGTGCTTCAATTGGCGAATTCCTTGTATCAGTCTCAAAATCTTAAGCGAGTATACTATTCTGGATACATCCCTGTGAGTCAAGACAATCGCTTACCTGCCATATCAACTCCGCCACTGATTAGGGAGAATAGAATTTATCAGGCTGATTGGTTAATGCGATTTTATAAGTTTAGTGTAGATGAGATTATTACGAAGGAACAGGAGCACTTGGATTTAGATATTGATCCGAAATTAGCCTATGCTTTGCGGAACTTGCATTTATTCCCTGTAGATATCAACTCTGCGCCTTATGAAATGATTCTCCGCGTCCCCGGGATAGGAGTGAAGTCGGCAAGAATGATTGTTCAAGCGCGACGATTTAAAAAGTTATCAGATGTCCATCTAAGAAAAATGAAGATGGCTTGGAACCGCGCTAAACATTTTATTACCTACCAGGGGCAAAAGAAATTCAATTTGAATCCTCAAGCAGAATTGATTAAAAATCAAATTCTATTTTCTTCGATCCAAAAATCAGCTAGTCAACTTTCCTTATTTAGATGAGTTTAGTTTTTAATTCTAACGAAGTACGCTATGATGGCACCTTTGAAGGACTGCTCTCAGTGGTTTTTGCGTCCTATGAGTATAAAGTTGATGTGGTAGCCATACATGAACCGAATGAGCAAATGGGCTTGTTTGCGAATGACTTTTGGCAAATAAATACAGACGAATCAAAGGCGAAGCGAGTTTTGTTTGCCATTCAAAAGAAGTTTGGTGTAAAAGAATGTCGGGCGTTGTACCGCGTTTTCCTGAGTGAAGATAGTCATCGAGCGATTATGCTTTTTCGATACATAAAGCGCTTGATTGACCATGAAAAAGATTATCGCAAAGCTTACCATCTCGATGAGGTAATCTATGTTAAAGAACAGTTGAAAAAGATGCGTCGCGAAGTTCATCGAATGCATGCCTTTGTAAGGTTTCAGCAAAGTAGAGATGATTTATACTTTTCAGTTATTGAGCCAGATTTTGATGTGATTCCTTTTATTGGAAAGCATTTTGAAAAGCGCTATAGCGATCAGCGGTGGTTAATTTTTGATAAAAAGCGTTCATATGGAATTGCTTTCGACTTAAAATCGATAGCATACTTTTCCTGGACGGACGATGTTTTTGGTAAGCAATTGAAAAATATTTTAGCTGATAGCGAAGAGGAATATGCTTCTTGGTGGCGATCTTACTTTTCAGCTACAAATATCAAAGAGAGAAAGAATATGAAACTGCATTTACGGCATGTACCTAAACGTTATTGGAAATACTTGACCGAAAAGCAAGGACACTAGTTAAATTAACTTTTCTTAGTCATCTTGCAAAGCTCTTAATCGTTCAACCAATGGCGGATGAGAATAGTGCACAAAAACGTAGGCTGGGTGAGGAGTTAGGTTGCTTAAATGATTAACGCTGAGCTTTTTAAGCGCTGTTTGTAAAGGTTCTGCAGCATAAGTTTCTTTCGCATAAGCATCTGCCTCGAATTCATTTTTTCTTGAAAATACATTCATGAAAACTCCTACAATTGTTGAGATTGGTGAATAAAGCATTGTAAAGGCAATTAAAGCAAGATGAAAACTACTTTCACTCGAACCTAGAGCGAGAGATAGAGAATCGCTTTTAGCCAAAATGCCAAATAAAAAGAATAGCACACCAGTTTGTAAAATACCCAAAATCATACTTTGCTTAATATGATTTTTCTTGTAATGGCCTACTTCATGAGCAAGTATTGCTGTTAGCTCCTCCTCGGTATTATCTTCCATCAATGTATCATACAAAACAATTGCTTTTTTCTTGCCCAAGCCGCTAAAAAATGCATTTGCTTTACTCGAACGCTTTGAACCATCTATGACGAAAATATTGGTTAATGGAAAGTCAACTTCTTTTGCGTAATTCTCAATTTTTTCACGCAAACTTCCTTCGGATAAGGGCTCCAAGGTATTAAACAAAGGCACAATCAGGGTGGTGTAAAAAGTAGCGAAGAACAAGCTAAATGCCGTCATAATCAACCAAGCAACCCACCAAAAATTCGTGGGCATAGCATAATAAACCCATGTTAAGGCGGCTAGGATCGAACCACTTATAACTGCTCCTAAAAGAGTGCTTTTGATAATATCTAAAGTAAATGTCTGCCACGTCGTTTTGTTAAAGCCATACTGTTCCTCAATAACAAAGGTTTTGTATATTCCGAAGGGGAGATTAATAATTGCGCTTGCGAAAGAAAGGATTCCAAAAAAAAGTAAACTTTGTAAAATACGATTATCCGTTAGGCTGTTTACCCAAATATCGACAGCTCCGAATCCCCTTAGCATCAGCATGAGTAGGATAGCAGTTGTTCCTAAGACTCCCGAAATTAGCGCAAGTCGACCATTCGCCTGAGCATAGCTTTTAGCTTTTTCATATTTCTCCGCGTCATACAAATCTTCGACAAGAGGAGGTAGGTCTTTGTCCCAACTTTTTGCATTCAGAAAGTCAAGTATTTTGCCAAATGTAAACTCAAGCAGGACAAATACAATAATAAGAATAAGAACCAATGTTTCGTTCGGCATATCACTCAAGAATAACTTTCACAATAGAACGCTTATCCCCATTTTTCAGTTCGATTAAATATACGCCGGTTGCATAATCTCCCATGTAAAATCGTCTTTCTACCGCATTTAACTCAGAAATTCGTTTACCGGTAATATCAAACAATGTAATCGTTTCAAGCTTCTCTTGTCCAACATCAATGTGCAAGTAGTCACTCACTGGGTTGGGATAAACTCCAACAAATTCAAACTCAAAATCTTTAATGTCTGTTATTGATATCAATATACCATTGGAAAGTCCATCGCAGTTGCCATTATTCGCAGAGCAAGTATAAGAACCATAAGCTGTGGGTGTGTAGGCTTGACTGTTCGCCCCTGGAAGCAGTTGTCCATTTCTGTACCATTGATAATCGAATAATCCCGGAGAAGCCGTTAACACGCCGTTCAGAAGAGATATGGATATGTTTGGAAGAGGCAAGATGGTTAAGTCTAGACTCATTTCAATATCGCAACCATTTGCATTACCCCCAGCTAGGTTATATACTGCCGTATTATTACTACTAGTATAAGTTATGCCATCAATCCAGGTATATGAACCACACGCGGTAATAACATCTGTACCAGAACCTGACGGAATAATAGTTAAATCTAATACATACAGCGAATCACACCCGTTGGATGTTGCTCCAGGAACTGTAAAGCTTTCGTTTAAAATTGAATTGGTGTAAGTCACTCCATTTACCCAAGTGAAGCTATCACAGGCGGTTATCACATAAGTATGCCCTTCGGTAGCGAAAATGGTTAAATCAAGGAGAACTATCGAATCGCAACCATTGGCAGCACCTCCTGGAATAGTGAAACTTGCAAAGTTATTCGATGAGGTGTAAGTGATACCGTCTATCCACGTAAATTGATCACAGGCTGTGTGAGTGTCTATACTTAAGCTAGGATTGGTTATAGTTAAGTCTAGACTAACAATTGAATCACATCCACTTGAAGCGCCTCCTGTAATCGTGTAAGTGGCAGTATTGTTTGAACTTGAGTATGAGATACCATCAATCCATGTATATGAACCACAAGCACTGATCACATCAATCCCTGTTGTAGGATTGAAAATGGTTAAATCCAGTGTAACAACACTGTCACAACCACCTCCATTAGGAATGGTGAAAGTGGCCGTATTATTCGAGCTTGTATAGGTATTCCCGTCAATCCATGTGAATGAACCACAGGCAGTTTGCACATCAGTGCTAGTACTCGGGTTGATAATTGTAAGGTTGAGATTAATGCTGGAGTCACACCCCGCGCTGTTGGTTAAATTAACGACAGGGGTGTTTGTAGAGCTAGTGTAGGTAACTCCATCTATCCAAACCAAACTATCACATGCTGTGACATTATCGACGGAAAAGCTAGATGAATTCACAGTTAAATTCAACAAAACAATCGAATCACAGCCGAAGCTATTGGTTAATGTGAAGGTTGGTGAATTTGTAGAACTTGTATACGTGTTCCCATCTATCCAGGTGAAACTGTCACAAGCTATTTGAACATCTGGTACAATATTGGAAAATGAGATAGTAAGATCTAAACGAACGATAGAATCACATCCTTGGCTATTTGTTAAGGTCACACTCGGTGAATTCGTGGTATTAAAATACGTTATTCCATTAATCCAAGTAAAGCTGTCACATGCAGTAACAACATCATTGGTAAAACTTGGATTCAAAATAGTAAGGTCTAGGCGAATAATAGAGTCACAGCCATTTGAAGCAGGGAATGCAATAGTCGGTGAGTTTGTAGAACTAGAGTAGGTGTTCCCATCTATCCAAGTATAGCTGCCGCATGCACTTTGAACGTCAATTGTAGTAATAGAGTTGTTTAAGGAAAGATTAACTGTATGCACTGAATCGCAAGTGTTACTACCAATAAATGTGTTACTGATTAATTGGGAACTGAAATACCAAGTCCCATTCACTTGAGCTGAATCGCACGCACTAAGATTTTCACTGGTTTGTGTTGTGCTATTGATAATTAGCGAAATGATGTGAATCGAATCACAACCTGCGGAAGTAGCGTTGGTATCCACAATGTTTTGCGAACTGAAATACCAATTGCCATTAATGAAAGCCGAGTCACAGGCGTTAAAACCAGTAGAAGTAGTTGTACTTTGGTTAATCAAGATGTTATAAGTAATTATCGAGTCACAACCATTTGATGCGCCACCAGCTAGGGTGTCATTGACAATTGTTGAATTTGTATACCACGTTCCGGCCACGAAAGCAGAATCACAGGCGGCAATTGATTGAATTTCTGTAGCTCCAGGAAGGAGAGTGGTATTCGTGATTACTACGGAGTCGCAGCCAGCCGAATTCGTCAATGTAATTGTATCTGAATTTACATTACTAGCGATGCAAGTACTTAGATTAATTACAGTTACAGGAGAACTATTATTAATTGTAAGATTTACAGTATGCACTGAATCACAAGTATTACTACCAATAAATGTGTTACTGATTACTTGAGAACTGAAATACCAAGTCCCATTCACTTGAGCTGAATCGCACGCACTAAGATTTTCACTGGTTTGTGTTGTGCTATTGATAATTAGCGAAATGATGTGAATCGAATCACAACCTGCGGAAGTAGCGTTGGTATCCACAATGTTTTGCGAACTGAAATACCAATTGCCATTAATGAAAGCCGAGTCACAGGCGTTAAAACCAGTAGAAGTAGTTGTACTTTGGTTAATCAAGATGTTATAAGTAATTATCGAGTCACAACCATTTGATGCGCCACCAGCTAGGGTGTCATTGACAATTGTTGAATTTGTATACCACGTTCCGGCCACGAAAGCAGAATCACAGGCGGCAATTGATTGAATTTCTGTAGCTCCAGGAAGGAGAGTGGTATTCGTGATTACTACGGAGTCGCAGCCAGCCGAATTCGTCAATGTAATTGTATCTGAATTTACATTACTAGCGATGCAAGTACTTAGATTAATTACAGTTACAGGAGAACTATTATTAATTGTAAGATTTACAGTATGCACTGAATCACAAGTATTACTACCAATAAATGTGTTACTGATTACTTGAGAACTGAAATACCAAGTCCCATTCACTTGAGCTGAATCGCACGCACTAACTGATGATGTGGTATTTACAGTCGAGGAAATATTTATTACAATGAAATGAGTAGAATCACAATTGTTGATATTCGGATTAGTCTCACTAATCGTTTGCGAACTCGTGTACCAAATTCCATTGATTAAGGCAGAGTCACAAGCATTTACAGTATTCGTAGTTGTGTCCTTGCCAAATACCTGAATATTGAAATTTGTAATAGAGTCACACCCGCCCGTAATTACTCCTGTATTAAGGACTTGAAACTGTGTATCTGTATAGAACCAAGTACCTGCGGCTAGAACGGAATCACAAGACGATAAACTTATATTTTCGGTTATATCCGTACATGTAGGCGTAGTAAAACAAATTTCAATTGCCCAGGCTTGTAGTTCACCGCCATCCTGGTTGAAGCCATCATTTACAGTTAAATTCCATGTCCCGTCCGCATTTTCTCCATTGAAAGCGGACAAAGCATTCGCTGGTTGGTACGAAAGACCATCCACTGGTGGACATGGGTAGTTGTTGTTAGGTGCAGCATCATCAAACTGAATATCGAAATTATTTTGATTGTTACAAATTGCATCAAGCAAGATAACGGATGTAGAGCTTGGACTGGTAAGCGTAAAGGTTAAATCAGAAATATAGGTATGCGTTCCTGATAAGCTAACTACATTCAAATCTGCAATGGTGCCGCTCGTTCCTGATATGGGCAATGTAGAGTTTATTGTTGGTGTCCCCGAAGCTGATATGGCTACAGGAATATCTGTACTACTGTAAGTGATGCAATTTGAAGTGGTAAAACTTGAGGTCGAACTGCTTAGCGTATCACATAAGTTGAAAGCTGTTACTCTCCAGTACAGGGTTGTATTTGCTGGTAGACTTGAAGTGTTAGTGTAGTTTTCAACAGTTAAACCTGTGCTACTCTCAAGAATATTGGTGAATGCGTTGTCAGAGGCTAACTCGATTAGATACTGCGCATTGCTGATTGTTGACCAAGTAAAGTTAACCGGAGAGGATACATTGGTCACTCCGTTCGCAGGACTGGTCAAGTTAATCGGTCCAAGTAGGTCAGCTGTAACATTTAGGTTGAGGCTATTATTTTTTGTCCCTGTAGTACTTGATGCAGCTAAATTGAGTGTGTAACTCCCAGAAGCAGAGGCCGTATTACTAATGCTTACCGTTGCCGTGTAAGGGGGGGGCTGGTTGTTTGGAGAGATGTTCACAATAGTTCCGGCAGGTTCGCCACTTAAGCTCAGCGCTACAGCGTCATTGAAGCTTCCAATAAAGTCAAGATCTATAGTGAATGTCGCATCATTCCCAGCGCATATAGTTTGGGAGCTATTAGTAATATTTACTGTAAAGTCGTTAGTAATTGGGGTAATCGTGAATGTATTATTTGATACATCGTAGAATGTTCCATTAGCGCATTGCACAATAATCAATGCATCACTTGTTCCTACATTAGGTACAGATACATCCTGGTTGCCATCGTTTGGTACATTGGAAGCTAAGGTGTCAGGAAAAGTAAGTCCACCATCATAGGATATGAGAATATTCGCGGTGCTACAACTTACCGGTGCTTGATCGGTATTTGCGACATCCCAAGTAACAGTTTCTACCGTGTTTCCCGTCCAGGTAATGCCTGAATTAGATGGATTAAGAACCACAAAAGGACCCGAGTTTCCATCGACGTTGACCACCATATCAGCATGGTCGTTACACCCGCCACCTGCAGCATTATCTCTCAATACCACTCTAAAATTCATTTGACGTGTTACACTAGGTATTACCTCCCAAGTCGGAGATATTCCCGCGATTACATCAGGTAGATTCGGGAAGTAGCGCGTAGGACTTGTAGTTGGGTCAAAACTTCTGAATGCCGGACCTCCTGTGCTAGTAGGTGCAGGCGGCATGGTGGCAGTCTGATTATCTATCTGCTCCCAGCAATAAGTTAAGGTGTTGCTTGTATTAAGATCTGTTCCAACAGCCGTTAAGCTAAATGGAGTATTTGCAGGAATGGTTACATTTGTTTGCGGAATCGAAACGCTTGGCGCAAAATTGGCTAAAGGGGTTTTAACAGGGCAGGTGTGCGTGGCTCCGGTAATGAAATTACCCATTTCTTCCATACTGATTCCATGAAAGTAATCATCACTATTGTTCTGAACATTCGGCGCACAAATCCCCGCGTAGCCCATGATAGTAGAAGCACTACCGGGCTCCATTGCTGTTGCATTGTTCCGATTGCAATTATTATTTTGTGTGTGATTTGCCCCGTACTGATGTCCCATTTCGTGAGCAACATAATCAATATCAAAAGGATCACCAATTGGCGCTCCGCTTCCTGTAACTCCTCTTGCTTTATTATTGGTGCACGGAGATCGAAGCTGCGCCAAACCTCCACTATTTGTGCCGAAAATATGACCAATGTCGTAATTTGCTGAACCAATAACGGCGTCTGTATTTGTCTGATTTTGATTAATCATGGTTCCAGGAGTACCATTTGTAAATGGGTCTGTTGCCCCGTTGGTGTATATGATTAAGTCATTGTTTCCTATAATATCCATGTGTATGGCCATGTCGCGTTCAAATACGCCATTTACTCTATTCATGGTAGTGATTTGGGCTGCTACGGCATCAGCTACCGTTCCACCATGGAACTGCGTATATTCTCCGGTGGCACTTACTGCCAAGCGATAGGTTCTTAACTCACAAGAGCCAAAACTTTTATACGTGCCTCCTGTATGGTTATTGGAATGCTGATGAATCGGTGCCTTATCGTCTAGAAGGCAAATGATTTTTTCACTGTCCCTTTTGAAATCGTCTTTGTAGTAGGAGAAATAATGATTGATATCCCCTAGGTGCATGATCGGATCAATAAAAATACTTCCTTTATCAGTTCCCATAATCATAGCATGGAAACCTTTCGGTGTAATATCAAATCGAGCATACCAATTCGGATGCTTAGGATTATAAGCTAGAAAGGTTTTAATGCCAGCATATTTTTGTGTTAAGGCAAGATCATAAACCGGTGACTCAACGAGAAGGAAATTTTCCATTGAACCATCGGGCATGGGAATTGCTATGGAGATAGGGGAGGAAAAAATATTACCCTCTTTATTGTCTAAGGGAGCTTGAAAGGCATAAGTCTTTAAGTTTTCGATATCCAAATAAAAGGTGCTTGCCTTATCAGGAAAGGTAAATTGAGTTCCTGTAAGCTCACTAGGATTTACTTCTTTGGCCTCCCAAAAATTGATTTGAGCTTGAGTGAAAAACAAACTCAAACTAGAGTAGATAGACAGTAAAATTAATCGCATAGTTCTTGGTTGAATGTGCTCCCGAAGGTAAGGCTTTTTATAAAATTTAATGAGGTATACGAAATGATTTGAGATATAGTTGCAATTCGATTAATGTTTGTATTTTTGTGCAATGATTTTTCTGAAATCTATAATAAAATTTATTTCAAAGCGAACGGTTAGTGAAGCACGTATTTTACATTTTCAAGGTGCTGAAAATCAATTAAATGTATTAAAGTATTTAATTAAAAACTCTAAGAATACATCATTTGGAAAGGATCATGATTTTGGAAATATTAAGAATTATTATGACTTTTCATGTCAAGTAAAAATTCGCGATTATGAGGGCTTGAAGTCTTATGTGGAGCGTACAAGAAATGGTGAAAAAAATGTTTTATGGAAAGGCCATCCTTTGTACTTTGCAAAGACGAGCGGAACCACAAGTGGAGCGAAATATATTCCCATTACAAAAGACTCTATCGGACATCACATACGTGCGGCACGAAATGCGCTTTTCTCTTTTGTAGAGGAAACAGGTCGAGTAGATTTTTTTAAGCGAAAGATGATTTTTCTGCAAGGTAGTCCGGCCTTGGAGATTGAAAATGGCATTAAGCTTGGTCGTCTTTCGGGAATCGTTTATCATCACGTCCCAAAATGGTTAATGAAAAATCGTTTGCCTTCTTATGCGAGTAATTGTATCGAGGATTGGGATGCGAAGCTTGATGCGATTGTTCAAGAAACTATTCGTGAGGACATGTCCGTGTTAAGCGGAATTCCACCTTGGTGTGTGATGTATTTTGAACGATTACTGGAGAACTCTGGTGCGAGCTCTTTAAAAGAGCTATTTCCCAATCTTCAATTGTATGTTCATGGTGGCGTCAATTACGCGCCATATAAAAAGAATATGGAAAAAATGTTGGGTCCAGGAGTTCAATCTATTGATACTTATCCCGCCTCAGAAGGATTTTTTGCCTATCAAGACACTCAGGACCAGGAGGGCTTGTTACTCAATCTTGATGCTGGAATCTTTTATGAATTCGTTCGTCTCGACGAAATCAATAAGGAAAATCCAAAACGTGTTCATCTCGGTGGTGTCGAGTTGGGAGTAAATTATGTACTCATTGTAAGCACAAATGCCGGATTATGGGCCTATAACACTGGTGATACGGTGAAATTTGTAAATACTTATCCCTATCGAATAGTGGTGACAGGTCGCGTGAAGCACTTTCTTTCAGCATTTGGAGAACATGTTATTCAAGAGGAGGTAGAACAAGCAATTAGTGAAGTCTGTTCCAATCAGAACATCCGTATTAAGGAATTTACGGTTGCTCCATTCGTAGCAGAAGAGGAAGGGCAGTCCTTCCACGAATGGTATGTTGAGTTTGACGGTAAACCTCCATCATCTACAGATAAGTTTTCACTCGCTATTGACCGCGCTTTACAAAAAAGGAATAGTTATTACAAGGATTTGCGGGAAGGTGCAATTTTGAAGATTCCACAAATTCGGGTAGTTTTAGCAGGTGGATTTGAGGCGTATTTTAAATCAAATGGCAAAGTGGGTGGGCAGAATAAGGTGCAGCATTTAGCCAATAATCGCGAACTTGCCGATAGGATGGAAGGCTATGTGAAAAAGGATTAATTTACCTATTAATTCCCTTATTTTTCGTAATCTTGCGCTTCAAATAGGTTTATGGCGACTTTCATTACGGTCTTACAATTTTTTGCAGGACTCTCTTTATTAATTGTTTTACACGAGTTGGGTCATTTTTTGGCAGCTAAGTATTTCGGCGTTCGTGTAGAGAAATTCTATTTATTTTTTGATTTCCTTTTTCCCATGCCTGAGGTTGCGAAGTTTTCTTTGTACAAAAAGAAAATTGGTGATACGGAATATGGTATTGGTTGGTTTCCATTTGGAGGCTATGTGCAAATGTCGGGAATCATGGATGAGAACATGGACAAGGAAGCACTTAAAGAACCTGTGCAGGATTATGAATTTAGAGCTAAACCTGCTTGGCAGCGTCTGATAATCTTGCTTGGGGGAATTATTGTGAATGTCTTAGTTGCTTTTGTAATCTATGCAATGATTGC
>JAFMKE010000052.1 GCA_017853115.1 Verrucomicrobiota bacterium | reverse complement strand
AAGGATGAGTCGTTCAAGGCAGACATATTGAGCAAAGCGGAAGATTTGAAAAACCAGGCTATTGCCAAAGAAGCAGAAATACTTCAAATCGTTGAAAGCAAATTATAAGCTAAAAGAATGGCTTAAGATTTTTCGATTTCGAGTATGTTCGCCTTGATTTTATCGCAAAGTTCATCTACAGGTAAATCGTTATCATCTAAACCAAAAGGATCTTCAATTTCTTCCCCGATAAGTTCTATTCCTAACATGGTATAAAACACGATAAGTACTACAGGGATTGCCAACCAATGCAGTTGCCCTACAAAGCCAAAAGGAAGTGTTAAAGAGTAGATGAGTAAAACGCGTTTGAGATGAAGCGCATAGGCCATAGGTATCGGCGTATGCCGAATTCGTTCACATGCGCCTAAAATATTGATTAATGCGTTGCATTCTTTTTCTAGAACCATTAGTTGCTCTCCTGAAATTACGCCTTCTTCAAACAGGTTTTTCAAATTTTCTGCAATACGAGATAATATGAAATTTGGCTTGTGGTCTAACTTTTCAAAGGTTTCAATATAATGCTTGGGTACCTCAGGGAGCACTGAGCTAAAATCTTTTTCACGCAAATGTTCTTTCATGGAATAGGCAAAAGCATAAATCAGGTGTAAGGTGTCATGGCTCAGCTCCGGCTTGCGCTGCTGGCTGTAAGTTTTAACTTTGATAGCTAAATTTCTACAAGTATTTACCAGAGCGCCCAGCTGCTTTCTTCCTTCCCACCAACGGTCGTATGCGCTATTGGTTCGAAACACCAGTAAAAGTCCAAGGACTAAACCAATAACGGTATGAAAGCTTGCACTTATTTCAAAATGTAAAACTTCAGTTTTTTCATTGAGGAAGATCAAAAGGGTAGTCATAAGCGCCATGAATAGCATGCTCCACCACATTCCTTCTACATGCTTACTTCCGTGGCGAAAAATAAAACTGAACCAGTTTTTGTTGTCGTATTTTAACATGGATAAGATGTTTTACGTGAAAAGAGATTCAGATTTTGCTGGAGGATTTTTCCCGAAATGTTTAAAGGTTTTTACGGTAATCTCTCGACCTCTAGGTGTTCGCTTAAGATAACCTTCTTTAATTAAAAAAGGCTCGTAAACTTCTTCAATCGTTCCGGCATCTTCGCTTACCGCGGTGGCTATGGTTGTTAGGCCTACCGGGCCGCCTCCAAATTTGTCCAATATGGTTTGTAGAATGCGATTGTCCATTTCATCTAAGCCATTTTCATCTACATTCAAGGCATTTAAACCAAACTCAGCGATTTCCAGGGTGATTTTTCCATCACCTTTTATTTGAGCAAAATCTCGAATTCTCTTGAGTAAAAGATTGGCAATTCTCGGCGTACCTCTACTTCGACGCGAAATTTCCAAGGCCGCTTTTTGATCGATACCCACATCCAATATTTTTGCACTACGCTCAATAATTCCGCCCAAGGTTTCTATGTCGTAGTATTCCATGCGGAGGGTGATACCAAAACGACTTCTTAATGGGGCAGTAAGTAGTCCGGAGCGTGTTGTAGCTCCAATCAAGGTGAAAGGCGCTAATTCTATTTGTACCGACCGCGCATTGGGTCCCGTGTCAATCATGATATCTATCTTGTAGTCCTCCATTGCCGAGTATAAATACTCTTCAATTACAGGACTCAATCGATGAATTTCATCAATAAACAAAACATCGTTATCTTCTAAGTTGGTTAGCAAACCAGCTAAATCTCCTGGCTTTTCCAATACAGGCCCTGAACTTACTTTCACATTGACACCCATTTCAGCTGCAATGATGTGGGAAAGGGTTGTTTTTCCTAAACCCGGTGGCCCATGAAGGAGCACGTGATCCAGCGCTTCCTCCCGAAGTATAGCTGCTTTGACAAACACTTCCAGATTCTCCATAATCTGCATTTGACCGTCAAAGTCTTTAAACTGCTTTGGTCGTAAAGCTCTGTCAATAGCCAATTCTTCCGCTTTGAGATTGCTTTTGTCTGGATCTAAATTAATATTCATGCAGGGCTAAGTTAGGATTTTCCTCGGTTATTTTATTCAAGCAAAGACGCATTTAGAAAGGATAACCAATAGCTAAGTGAAAAATTGAATTTCTTCTAAACCAGCTGTCTTTTCCTACACTAAATTTAAAATCGCTTAATGGGTATTTCTCAGAACCTTCGAAACGAGGGTCTACCAATGGCAAGGCAAAATCTGTTCGAATGACGAAGTAGTCAAAATCTAGGCGTAAACCAAATCCTGCACCTACACCTATGGCATTGAAGAAATTACCCTTGCGCAAGGTTCCTCCCTCTCGATCGGGATCATCTTTTAGCAACCAAACATTCCCTGCATCCACAAAAAGAGCTGCCTTGAAGAATTTGTAAATATCAAATCGCAACTCCGTATTAGCCTCTAGTTTAAAGTCGCCGGCTTGGTCGAAGAAAAAGTTTGGATTGTTTAGGTTGTCCTCATCAGAGTAGGTACCTGGCCCCAAGGCTCGTATCCTAAATGCCCGTATACTATTGGATCCACCTACGTAGAATTGTTGAAAGTAAGGAGCTACAGAAGCATTTCCAAATGGCACAATAACGCCAGTATTGAATCGGGAGTTTATCGAAGCGTGCTTGCCCAGTTTAAAGGTATGCACCACATTGGTTTCAAATCTTGCAAACTGCGAATATTCTCTATTAAAAATGCTGTATGGACGAGGATTGTTTCTTCCTTGTTTGCTTAAAGCCATGAGGCCATGAATAACATTTCCTGCCAGACCAATTTTACCTTGGAAAAAAATGAAAGACCGGTCATTTTCTGATTTTTTATTATTGTGAAAGAAGGTATAGTTTGATCCTAAGATCAACTGCTCCTCGAAACTCCTTGCGAGTGAAGGAATCTCGTTGATACGATCACGGAATTCTTGAGAAACATTTTTTTCAGGAAGAAACAATACCGTTGCTGAAATCGGATTGTAAACATGTTTTTTGTTCGCCGATTCATTCCATTCATAACCAAAATTGAAGCTATTACTATGCAAAGAGTAAAACTGTATCCTTCTTTCGTAATTGTATTGCAAGGAGAAACGTGTTTTAACATTATTGTATTTTGATGTCTTCTTTAGCGGGAAAGGCACTAGAAATCGATTGAGATAATAATTGGTTTCAACAATTACATCCGAATTATTGACCAAACTCGTAAAGCCATTTCCCACATTAAACTCAATTCCTGATGAAACCTTAAACTCCAAAAGATCGGCAGTCCGGGATAAATTTTTATTCTGATAAGTCACACCTACCGATGCTCCGGTCAATCCGATAAAGTTATGCCGTGCTTCAAGGTCCACCGAAATAGTTTGTTTTTTAGCAGAAGTCAAATAAATATAGGTGTCCAGGTATTTTTTGTTCTCCCGTTCGAACGAGCTAAATTGTATATCAACAAATTTAAATACCCCGTAATTGGCGAGTTTACTTAAGGTGTTTTGATAGGAATCGAGCCTAAAATATTCGCCCTGCTCTAAAAAAATTGCATTGACGATAACCTTGGGTTTATATTTTTGTTCCTTTGGCCCAATAAAGTAATAGCCTTTATAAGCGATAGTATCCAAGGGTACTTCACTATTTTCGGCTTTGAGGTTGTCTGTAAAAATATAAATATCGTTAATAGTATATTTTTCATGCCAGGTGTCTGGTTTAGGACTTTGAATGTTCATCGTAATATCGACGGTATGCGATACATTATTCGAATCAAGTTTAAATACGATATAATCCTTACGGAATTCAAAATATCCAACGTTGCGTAAATGCGTAGTAATTCTTGTGCGTTCATCGTTTAGCAGGTTAATACTAAAGGCTTCCCCTTCCTCTATAAAGGTTTCCTCTTGAATTTCAAGAATATGTTTCACAAGGGTGCTGCTATCCTTAGGTAATTTTATCTTGCCTGTATAAAACTGATCCCCTGGCAGAATGCTGTAGTTTACTTTTACTTTTTTTGATTCATAAATGGCTTTAAAGTTCACCTTGGTGTTTAAGAATCCTTCATTAAACATGTAAAGTCGAATATTTTCTGCGGATTTTGAACTCACTTGTTCATTGTAAATCACGGGAGCCTCACCTAACTTATTTTTTAACCACCACCTAAATTTGTTCTCTTTTTTGTTGTAGGCCAGGTTATAAATACCCAATCGAAAGGATATCAATCCAAACATTTTCGTGTTGGGTTTCTGAATGATTAAATTTTGAATATCCTCTTTAATCGTATTCCCGCTCTTGACTTTTTTCTCCAATTTTATGCTATTCTTTTTAAGCAGGTGCTCGCCTTTTGGAACAGATTGTGTAACATTGCAAGCGCTGAGCGAGAGGGCGAAAATTATCGTAGCCAGCCAAAAAATACTATTTTGCAATTTTGTTCTTATACCTTTGTTTTATGCCGTTCAAAAAAATTACGCAGTCGCAAATTAAGCATCTTCGCTCGCTACAACTAAAAAAGTATAGGCAAAAATACAATCAATTTATTGTTGAGGGGACGAAAAGTGTATTGGAATTTTTAAATAGTTCCATGCTTTGTGTAGGGATATTCGCCCATGAACCAGTTTTGGAAAACTTGTCAATAGATAAGTTCGAGGATGTACTCTATGTGGCCAATACGAAACAAATGAATCAGCTGTCAGCCTTGAAGCAATCTTCGGGCTTAATGGCATGTTTCGAAATCCCCCCACCGCAGCCTATTAGTCAGCAGGAAAAACTGGTCATTGCTCTTGATGATATTCGCGATCCTGGAAATTTGGGAACGATTATACGAACGGCCGATTGGTTTGGCTTGAATCAAGTTATCTGTTCGAAGGAAAGCGTCGATTGCTATAACCCCAAAGTTATTCAATCGAGTATGGGTTCTCTCTCAAGAATAACCGTCCACTATAAAGATTTATCAAGTTTACCCCTGGATTTCCCTGAGCATGAGTTGATGATAGCTGATATGGAAGGCGAGGATTATCGTACGGTCAGTTTTGAGCGCGGTATATTGGTTATTGGCAATGAAGGTCATGGTGTTTCGGAAATGATTACAAAAATGGCACATCGCCGGGTAAGCATCCCTCGCATCGGAGAGGCCGAATCTTTAAATGCGGCCATTAGTACCGCTATAATTTTGGCAAACTGGAGCTAGATTTATTTCGTGAGTATTATTCTATTGTCGCATTGATTCCTCGTTCGGTAATGGCATCTTTCATAGGTCGTAGTTTTTCTAAACTTCCTTCTTTCACTGCGTATTTGCCTCGAGTATGGATGAGGATGGCACATTGTTCGGCTTGTTCATAGCTGTGCTCACACACGACCATAAGTGCTTTAATCACCCAGTCAAAAGTGTTCACTTCATCGTTATGAATAACGAGATGACTTGTCTCAACGGTTTGTTCGATAGTGGCGATATCTTCAGCGTAATTTTCCTGATACTTTGACATTTCTTTTCAATTGAAATTGTATTACGAATGTACTAAAATTATTTTTTTCTAAACTATCTACAGGTTATGCACAATGTGATGAGATTGTAAAAAAAGCTAGATTTCTCCAACTTATATTTGCCGAAAATAACTATTTATGGAATTGTCGGATTTATTGAATCGTGTGCCTGCTTCGGCTACAATTGAGATGGCGCAGAAAGCCAGAGATTTAAAGGCTCAGGGAAAGGATGTGATTAGTTTAACCCTGGGTGAGCCTGATTTTGATACGCCCGACCATATTAAAGAAGCGGCCATACGGGCGATTCAAGCCGGCGATACCAAATACACACCCGTGCCGGGAACCTTAGCTTTGCGAAAAGCAATTTGCGATAAATTCAAACGGGATAATGACTTGGATTATACCCCGGACCAAATCGTAGTGTCGTGCGGCGCAAAGCAAACGATTGCCAACATCGCACTTAGTGTGCTAAATAAGGGGGATGAGGTCTTATTGCCCGCTCCATACTGGGTAAGTTATGCGGGAATCGCAGATATGTGTAACGCTACTCGTGTGGAGATTAAAACCAATATTGCTCATGATTTCAAGGTAACTCCGGAAGAATTGGATGCAGCGATAACGGATAAAACGCGCTTGCTGATATTTAGCTCACCGTGCAACCCTACCGGTTCGCGCTATTCCAAAGCTGAGTTAGAGGCAATAGCAAAGGTTGTGGAAAAATATCCTCGATGCATTGTTATTAGTGATGAAATTTACGAGTACATCAGTTTCAGCGAAGAGAAGCACTTTAGTCTAGCTCAAATCCCTGCCTTGAAAAATCAGGTCGTAACAGTCAATGGCATGAGTAAAGGTTTTGCCATGACAGGATGGCGAATAGGCTACATGGGGGCACCTTTGTGGATTGCTAAGGCTTGCGCTAAACTGCAGGGGCAATTTACTTCGGGTGCTTGTTCCATTGCTCAAGCAGCTTCGGCGCATGCTTTAAATGCTCCACTAGATGCTACCATGGTCATGCGCGATGAATTCCTTAAGCGGAGAGATATGATGCTCGAATTGTTAGGAGAGATTGATGGTCTCAAGCTAAATGTGCCGGAGGGGGCTTTTTATATTTTCCCTGATGTAAGTGCTTATTTTGGTAAATCTTTTGGTGATTATCATATCCAAAAACCCACAGATTTAGTGATGTATTTGCTTGGAGAAGCTTATGTGGCTACGGTGGGTGGGGAGTCATTTGGTGACGACAATTGTTTGCGAATATCCTATGCCGCGAGCGAGGAAAGCCTTCGTGAGGCGGTTAAAAGAATCAAACAGGCATTGTCGAAACTGACCTAAAAAAAGAAAGGCCCTCAGTATTGCACTGAGAACCTTTCTTCAACCCTAAAAACCCATTCTTTTTCGCTATTCTATGCGCAAAGCATAGAGATAAGCATTATCGTTAGTTGGATACCGGCCTTCAAATAAAACCTCTCCATTACTCTTCTTCATCTGAACTAATACATCGTCAACAGAATAAACCTGATGATTGTTCACGGTGGTAAGGATAAAACCTTTTTTTAAGCTGGAATGCTGCTTAACCCAACTATTTTCTTTGAGTTCTTCTACAACTAATCCATTTTTCAATCCTAAGGAAGTGAGTTCATCATTGCTTAACGGTCTCAATGTCAAACCCCATTCTTCCAGTTGATTACCACCATCAGTAAGTAGTTCCTGATTGTTAAACCGATTCTTTAGTGATAAAGTTGCACGCATCACCTTATTTTTTCTTATAAATGACACTTCAATGACATTTCCCGGTCGGTAAGCCGAAATCTTTTCTTGTAAGGCTGCCACATCATCCACACGCATATCTTGAATAGCAATAATTACATCGCCTTTTAAGAGCCCACCCGCATCAGCTGCACCACCTTTAACGATGTTTTCTATATACACGCCTCGTGGATCTGAAAGTTGGAGTTCCTCTGCCAAGTCGTTGTCTACAGAAAGAATGCTAACGCCCAAGAAAGCGCGTTGCACAGTACCAAATTCTTTTAAATCACTCACTACCTTAGCCACAATATTAGATGGGACAGCAAATGCATATCCAGCATAAGTACCTGTTGGAGTTGCTATGGCCGTATTGATTCCGATTACATCACCATTTGTATTAATGAGTGCTCCTCCGGAATTGCCCGGGTTAATAGCGGCATCGGTTTGAATAAAGCTTTCTATTGCCGTATTGTTCTGACCTTGAATATTTTCGAGGATATTTATGTTTCGTCCTTTCGCACTAACGATCCCTGCGGTAACGGTTGATGCTAAATTGAAAGGGTTTCCAACAGCTAAAACCCATTGGCCAACGGCAACAGAATCTGAGTTGGCAAAGCGCAAAGCGGGTAAATTTTCTCCATCAATCTTTAATAAGGCTATATCTGTATCCTTGTCGGTGCCCACGAGTTTGGCTTCATAGGTCTTGTTATTGTTTAAGGTGACTTCGATATGATTGCTCTTCGCAACAACGTGATTGTTGGTTACAATATAGCCATCACTTGAAATGATCACGCCACTTCCGCTGCCACTGGATTGACGCGGACTTGACCGAGGTGTTTGGCCAAAGAAGTTGCGAAGAAATTCTTCTTCAAATGAACTCAGGCCAGTTCCTTCATGGATGTAACTGGTCTTGACATGCACCACTGCCGGAGTAGCCAGGCTCGATGCAGAGGTGAAATCGATATTTTTCTCCCCGACATTCATATAATTAACAGTCTTAAATGGTGTTTGAACAGGTGCTTCGACTGGTACTTCAATAAGTCTTTGCTTTGCATCTTTGGGTATGAAATAAGCAAAGGACGCACCGAGGAATGAACTAACTACAACTAATACGAGATGTTTGAATTTCATAAAGCTATATTTAAATGAACAAAAAATTATTCTTTTACCTTTACCAACGCGGGAACTCACAATTGACTTACAAAAAAATAAAAAAAATGATGGATTTGTTCCCGGCTTAACAGGCTTTAACACGAAGGATATGGAATTTTACAAATACCAGGGTGCTGGAAATGATTTTGTAATGATTGATAATCGATTGCAAACCTTTCCCAAAGGAGACACTGCCTTAATTGCTAATATGTGTCATCGTCATTTCGGTATAGGTGCAGATGGTCTTATTTTGTTGGAGGAAGCTGAGGATGCAGATTTTCGAATGGTTTATTTCAATGCTGATGGACGCGAAGGTACGATGTGTGGTAATGGCGGTCGGTGTGTTGTCGCTTTTGCATATAAGTTAGGTCTGATAAAAACGAAAACATCTTTCCAAGCTATCGATGGTCTGCATTATGCTGAGGTTTCGGATGATGGTCTAGTAGCGCTGGCCATGAATGAGCCCAGCAAGATTGAAAAAACGCCTGAAGGTCATTACATTTTGGACACGGGTTCACCGCATTATGTTATCGTATGTGAGCAAATGCCGGAAGAGATTTTAGAGGAAGCCAGGCGAATTCGTTTCGGTGAACGATTTAAACATCAGGGAATTAATGTCAACTTTATAGTACTTGAAAAAGATCAAATTCAAATTCGAACCTATGAGCGTGGCGTAGAGAATGAAACCATGGCATGCGGAACTGGGGCGGTGGCTGCGGCTATTGTGGCTTCACAATTCACTGAAGAAAATACTTTTCAAGTTCAAACTCAAGGAGGATTGCTAGAAGTGTACTTTGTAAAAAACTATAATCATTTCATTTTAAAGGGGGAGGCCACCTTTGTGTTTCAGGGTTTAATACAAAATACATATTAGACTGTTCTGAAAAGGTTTTATTTTTAATTAGGGGAGTTGTGGAACTAAAATTTTTACGATACAAGCTGTCTTGTTCTTAACTAGTTATAAAATCTAATTATTATTCAATGTTTTGTTTACCTTTAAAACCAACTGTTACAAAGATAATGTCATATGGAAAAGTATGAAGCAATCATAACGAGAGCCTTAATAATATTTCTTTTAGCTGTTGCCGTTAAACTAAATGCTCAAGTATTTACAGATATTTCACCGATACAAGGCTTAACTTCTTTAAATTATAGTTCAGATTTATTTGGTTCTGGAATGAGTAGCTACGATTTTAATCAAGATGGTTGGGATGATTTGAGTTTTGTATTAGAAAATGATACGCAAAAAATATACCTAAATAACCATGGTGTTTTTGAGTTAGCACCATTTTCCATTTTTAGTTTTGGACAGAATAAACAGTTGCTTTGGGTGGATTATGATAATGATTATGATTTGGATATTTTTTTGATAAAAAAAGATGGAGTAAATATACTTTTCCAAAATGATGGTAATTTTCAATTTACTGATGTAACCTTAAATTCAGGTTTGTCTATGGATGTTGCTGCAAATACGAGTGCCTCGTTTGCAGATTATGATTTAGATGGATTTTTGGACATGTATGTATGTAAGTACACAGCGGCTGGTGATTCTACAAATCTTGCTCATCTCAATAATCTCTACAGGAATAATGGAAATGGGACTTTTACAGATGTAACCTTCAATTCAGGTATGGATAACTATTTAGCTCCCACCTTACAAAGCATTTGGTTGGATTATAACAATGATGGATTACCAGACCTTTTTGTAGTAAACGATAGAGCCAACTGGGAAAATAAATTCTATGAAAATAATGGAGATGGG
This sequence comes from Verrucomicrobiota bacterium, assembly GCA_017853115.1. Classification (GTDB taxonomy): domain Bacteria; phylum Bacteroidota; class Bacteroidia; order Chitinophagales; family UBA8649; genus JAFMKE01. The sequence goes on along the minus strand of JAFMKE010000052.1, from coordinate 2,135 downwards.
ACTTTTTCTAATGTTACTGCTCCTACCCAAACTGCTATGATAGGAAGAGACCCTATGTCTATATCCCTTGGAGATTATAATAATGACGGGAGTCAAGATTTATTTGTGAGTGACAGCGGAACACCAAGTCAACCCTCGGGGACTTTGTTTAGTCAAACAGTAAATCTAGCTTATGTTAATCAAGCATTTAATCTTGGGATTAGTATTCCAGCCAATCAATGGGGGTCCACCTGGTTGGACTATAATAATGATGGGTATTTAGACTTGTTTGTTGCTACTGGAGACTTTCCGATATCAAAGAACTTTTTCTTTAGAAGTGATTCCGCTAATTATTTTGAAATGGATACTTCTATTTTTTTGGAAGATTACTTCGCTAATAGTTTTGGAGTTGCTGGTGCTGATTTTAACCGAGATGGATTTTCTGATATTGCAGTAATAAATATTTCTCCACCGAGCAATTTTTTATGGCTGAATTCCCAAAACGCCAATAATTATATTCGTATTTCCTTGCAGGGCACAGTTTCTAACTCCATGGCTATTGGAACTTTAATAAAGGTATATGCAAATAATCAAGTGTATTCAAAATATACCGTTTGTGGAGAAAACTATATGGGACAAAATTCTCAGCATAATATTTTTGGACTTGGTCAAGCTACAATTATAGATTCTGTGCACGTCAAGTACTTAAGCGGAATTATTGACAAATATTATAATCTTGCTGTCAATCAAGAATATCAATTTACGGAAGGAGAAACGAAACAGGATGTTTATCTTGACATAAATGGCAATAATCCTTTTTGCCAAGGAGATAGTGTTGTCCTAGCCGCTCCGAATTTAGTTTCATACCATTGGAGTACGGGGGATACCACTCAAAGTATTGTTGTTTTTGATAGTGGGACATATAGTCTCAGTGCAATTGATTCCCAGGGAATATCGGTTAAGAGTGATAGCGTAACATTGGTTAGAATTGACGATCCGTTTGTAGAAGCAGAATTGTATAACCCAAACTGTAACGCATCCAATGATGGACAGATTATTGTATCTATTCAAAATCAAGGCTTACCGTACACGGCTCAATGGGGTAACGGACAGTTAGGTGATTCATTAACTAACTTAAGTGCAGGTTGGTATACACTAACAATTCAAGATTCATTAGCATGTACATATAAGGACTCATTTGAACTCATAGCTCCATTTCCCCTAAATGTTCAGTCGGACATTCTTCCTGAAACGGATACATCTTTTGGTTCTATTCAATTACTCGTAAATGGTGGAACAGCGCCATACAGTTTAACGCTCGATGGAGATGCTGTAGGTCTAAATATCGATAGTGTAGCATCCGGAAACTATTTAGTAGAAGTTTTGGATTCCCTTGGATGCTCGCTTGAACTTCATATCGAAGTGCCTCATATGAAGGATTCCTTATTAAGTGCTTTACCAAATGAAATTACGGAAGAAGGTATTCGTGTTTTTTACAACATTCTTTTGGACAGAATTGAAATTGAATTAGATAATAAGCACTGTAAAAACCTATTCGTACAGGCCTTTGACCTTACTGGGCGAAATTTATTTTATTTTGATTTCAGCCATACAGAACATAATGGTCGTTTCAATCTAAACCTAGAAAATATAAATTACCAAGGTGTTTTACTGGTTTGTATTACTGTTGATGAACAGCGATCCTTCTTTAGATTAAAAAAATAACCCAATTACTTTCAGATAAAGTAATTATTATTAACTTAGCCCACTTAATAAAAATTTGTTAACAAAAAATAAAACTTATGAGAAACGTTTTACTCTTTTTATTCTCCATTTTGTTTGGCTTTGCCTTGCATGCTCAATGTGACATAGAGGTGTCTGTGTCAAGTACGGGTTGGGGAGATAACACTACATGGACTTTAACGGATGCACTTGGAAATGTTGTGTTGTCAGGTGGAACTTATGGAAATGGATATAGTGATGTTCAGGTTCATACAGCTGCTAACCCTCCTTACAGTTTTCAGATTACTGTAAATTCGAATACCTTCTGTGATAATTTTCCTGACTACGCTATTACTGTAGATGGAGCTCCGGACATTTCAGGTTCTGGTCTAGGAATTGAATGTGGAGGTACTACGGGGGCTTTGGCTGTTGGG
>JAFMKE010000195.1 GCA_017853115.1 Verrucomicrobiota bacterium | reverse complement strand
CGAATACGCATAACTGTATTTTGGAAATATCGAATGGTAAAATTCAACTCTTCCCACTCCTGATCGATTGCCTGCATCATGATCATGGCCAAATTAGCACCGGCAGAGAAGTTTGGCGCATTGTTACCTAAAACAATCCCCTTCCAGCCTTCTTTTTCAGCGATATCTATGGCCTTATTAATACCTTCCAAAACCTCACCACCAATAGCATTCATTTTAGTACGGAACTCTACATTCATCACACCATCACCCAAGTCATGTACAGTACAACCCGAATTTTTGAAAACTGGGGCTTGCTCTCTTAAATTGTCCAAAACAATAAAATTCTCTCGTCCGGGAACAGCTTTCAAGGCCTTTGCAGGAATATCGTAATACTTTAATTCACCATTTTCCACTTGGTAGAACGATTCTACACCAGCAGCTAGCATATCATCTACCCAAGAAGCTGGTGGAAAACCAGCTGCCTTCATTTTTTCAACGGTTTTAGAAACGCCAAGTGCTTCCCACTGTTCAAATGGGCCTATAACCCAACCAAATCCAGCGCGCATGGCGTCATCTATTCTATACAATTCATCTGAAATCTCAGGAATACGATTGGAGACGTATTGGAATATCATGTAAGACAACTTATTCAGAAACTCTGATGCCTTATCCCTACCAGCCGCTAAAGCTTTTAACCGTGCTTTGAGTCCGCCGGCTTGTTTAGCTGCTGCAACAGAAGCAAATTTTGGCTTGCCACTAGGAACATATTCCATTTTTTCTAAATCGAGCTGAAGAATAACTTTCTTGCCATTCTCATCCGTGGTCTTTTTGTAAAACCCTTGCTTGGTTTTATCACCCAACCACTTATTTTCTTCCATTTTCAATACATATGCCGGCACATCAAAGGTGTCTCGCATTTCATCATTCGGACAATTATCATAAACCCCTTTGGCAACTTTGATTAAGGTATCTAAACCAACAACATCCGCTGTACGGAATGTGGCAGATTTCGGCTTACCTGTCAAGGTTCCTGTTAAACTATCAATCTCCGAAACGCTTAACCCCATTTCCTGTTGCAATTTGAAAATCGCTGACATCGAGAATACGCCAATTCTATTCGCTATAAATGCAGGTGTATCTTTGCAAAGAACAGGCGTTTTACCTAAAAATAAATCTGCATAGTTCTCGAAGAACTTAACAATCTCCGCATCGGTCTTTGTGGAAGGAATGATTTCGAATAAACGCAAGTAACGGGGTGGATTAAAAAAGTGCGTACCACAGAAATGCTTATTAAAATCCTCACTTCGCCCTTCGGTCATCATCTCGATAGGAATTCCCGAGGTATTCGAAGTGATTAAAGTACCAGGCTTTCTGTATTTTTCTACCTTTTCAAAAACCTGCTTCTTAATATCTAAACGTTCAACTACCACTTCGATAACCCAATCACAATCCGCAATCAAATGCATATCATCATCAAAATTTCCTGTCGTTATTCGACCCGCGAAATTCTTGTCATAAATCGGTGAAGGATTCGATTTTAGAGTCGACTGCAGGGCACCATTAACAATACTGTTTCGTTTCGCTCTATTATCCTTATCCTCCTCTTTCAAATCAAAAGGCACAATATCTAACAGAATAACTTCCAAACCGATGTTGGCAAAATGGCATGCAATCCGAGAACCCATCACGCCAGAACCCAGGACGGCGGCCTTGCGAATATGCCTTTCTTTAGCGGGTATTACTGCCTTAGTTGTTGTATTTAACTCCATATATAATCTTCCTATTTTATTTTATCGAACAAACGTTTGGTAAAAATAGGCTAAAAATGATTAAAGGCAAAATTTCAAAGAAAATTTAGTGTTAAATCTTATGTACATTTGTAAGAAAGGTATTCAATCGAAGCGGTTTCATCATACACATCGAAACTAGCGTATGCAATAAAAGACTAATTGCACGAGTTTAATGACCAAAAAAACAGATTAACATGCATAGTAGATTCAGAATCATTCAAACCCCTTGGTTTATTCTCGCTGTTCTTATCCTTCTTCTTAACGACTTTCTTCTAAAAGATTATTACCACAACTGGCTAACAGGTAAACTCTCTGATTTTGCAGGTGTCTTCATTCTCCCACTCTTCCTCAGTGTATTATTCCCCAAACAAATCAAAGCCCTGCTGATTTTCACGGCCGCTTTCTTCCTGTATTGGAAGTCACCATGGAGTGATGGATTAATCCATACCATAAACACCCTCCCGGGATTCCATTACGCGCGGGTGATTGATTACACCGACATAATCGCCCTAAGTATGATCCCCTTGTCCTACCTGGTATTCTCTAAAAAAGAATCATTAGCAGTATGGCGCCTATCGCCAGCATTAAGTTTTAGTGTAACAAGCCTTGCCCTCCTTGCAACCAGTCAGGCGGAAAATTACGTCGAATTGGACGTAGATTACGAAATTATGGAAAATCGCAGCACTTTAATTTCTCGTATTCAAACGGATACAAGCTATTTCTACACTGACTTCGTTCAGGTCAATATCGACAGCTTCACCAATCAGTCTGACACCTCGCGTTTCTATATGTATCTCAACACCCCGAATTTGATAAAAATTGCTAACGTCTTTGGTTATCTCTGGAGCATTGACTCTACGCGGACAGGCGTGCATCTTTCTGAATATACTCAACAAGGCGGAGAATGTGGATTTTTCCGTCCTAGATGCGAAGAGGCCTACGATGAAAAACTTATCGTTCAAGAAGCCATTGAAGAATATTTTATCGATTTACTCTAGTGGGAAGAAATTATTT
>JAFMKE010000194.1 GCA_017853115.1 Verrucomicrobiota bacterium | reverse complement strand
GCTACTCAAAATGGTTTATTCGTTTCTACGCAAGCAGGTGAAGAGGCCGTTTGGCAACAAGCAAGCGGATTAGGAGGCGAAGGTCAAGCCATTGAAATTACATCAGATGGTCTTACGGCTTATGCTGCTTTTAATGGAAGAGTTTACAGAAGTTTAGATGCGGTGAATAATTTCACCTCAGGCTGGTCTACTATGCCAGTTACGGGAGGTCAACGAGCGGATGTTGCCATTGCCCCTTCCAATGAGAATTATGTTTATGCATCAGTTACTGGGAATAATCAATGCTTAAGTGGTATTTGGTTGTCAAGAGATGCGGGTGATACTTGGGATAAAGTAGTCGAAGGCGGTGCTCCGTATGTTTTGGATCCATTTAATCAGCCGACAACGGATTTCGGTAGTTGTGAAGGGCAAGGATGGTACGATCAAACCATTGCGGTTAATCCAGTGGACGAAACAAAACTCTATATTGGAGGTATCACATTTTACACGTGGGGTGAGGGCGTTGGTCTCAAACGTGCGGATGTTATTGGCACAGAAGGCGGTGATCCATTCAATTCAAAATTTATTCACGCAGACAAACACGAAATTATTTTTAATCCTTTAGATCCATCAGGAAATACTATGTTAGTAGGAAGTGATGGTGGTGTGACTTTATGTTCGAATGCCAATGCGGGCTTTCCTGATGCGCTTAATTTTGTAGTGAAGAATAAAGCTTATGCTACTTTACAGATTTATGGTATGGGGGCAGGAGCATTTGGTGAAACCTTTGCGGGATCTCAGGACAACGGGACACAATATATAGATGGTTTGGGTGCTTCATCGAAAGGTGCTCAACGAGTTATCGGTGGTGATGGTGTTTATGCTGAGGTTTCCAATTTGGATCCAGATGTTTTGTTTGGTGGAGTTTATTTTGGTGATTTACAGCGCTCAGTAAATAGAGGAGTTTCTTCGAACTCGTTCCTTGATGCTAACATTGATCAGGCATCTTGTGGCAAAATTACTTGTACCAATGGCCCTAGTGCTTGTCAATCTAACTATGCCTCATTTATTTATCCATTCTATCTAATGGAAACATCTATGGTTGGTCAGCAAGATACTACGGCAACTTTAAGAGCAAGAAATGATACTTTATTACTTGCATCTGGTGCTACACAAATCATAAACGACACTTTGTTCCCAACTTACCAGGTTACTGTAACAACAACAATCTCAGAAACTGGAACTACAGTTGAGAGAGAAGTGATTGATAAATCAACTTATACATTTACAAGTAGAGTATCTGATGCTATTACCTTTGAGGAAGCAATTACTACTGTTGTTTTGCCAGGCCAGACACTTAGAACAAATGATCCATACGACGCGAAGTATTTCGTGCCGTCAACGGGTTGTGGATTGTGGATGTGTATTAACCCTCTGCAGAAGAATAGAGAACCTGTATTCTATAGAATTGCTAACTTTTCAAATGCACAAGCTTTTGACAATTCAGCTGATGGTGATATTTTATTCTTCAGTGTATCCAATCGAGTTTATCGAATTACTGGTTTAAATTTGATTCACCAAACTTTAGATCCTAATGGTTGTTTCAACACTTCTTGTGCACCTAACTTGAATGTAACTTTACTTGCTACAATTTCTGGTTCTGGTACTATTCAAGGTATTGCAGTAGATAAGTCCAATGCGGATCATGTGTTAGTAACGTCTGCAGGATTTGGTACAAACTCAAAAGTATATCGAATTGAAGATGCTACAACAAACAGTCCGAATGTAGTGAATTTGCATCAATCCAATACAAGTTTACCTTGGATGCCAGTTTATGACTGTGTTATTGATTACAGCAACCCTGACCATTACATCATAGGTTCTGAATTAGGTATCTGGTCATCAAATGATGCCGGTCAAACATGGTCTGAAGAAAACGAGGGTATGTTTGGAAGAATGCCTGTTTACAGATTACGTCAGGAGTATTTATACGAAGAAGGATGTATGGTGCTTTACGCTGGTACGCATGGTGGAGGTACATTTAGAACCACTTCATTATTAGCTGCAGGTTGTGATCCTGTTCCTTATCAGTGGGAAAAATTAAATACTGGAATCGATGAAGTAGAAGTTGCTGCATCAAATATAGGTTTGTTCCCGAATCCAGTGAACACACAAGCTAACATGCGATTTGATTTAAGCATGAATAGTGAAGTGAATATCAAAATAGTTGATCTTTCCGGAAGAGTGATTATGAACCAGCGAGTGGGAACGATGTCAAGCGGTACCCATATTGTGCCAATCAATACTACAGATTTGGCAAGCGGTTCGTATTTTGCCGTATTGAGTGCAAATCGTAAAATGGTGGGCAGTAAATTATTTATTCGCAAGTAGATTATAACAATCAACAGATAGAAAAGGCGCTTAGTTAATAAGCGCCTTTTTCTTTTATTTAATTCTCGAATCTTGTTCACTTGAACATATGAGGGTTTTTTAACTTCTCATATAGAGTTTAAATCAGTTATCAGTTACTACGCTGTTGTAGACTTTTTAGCGTATCATCTAATTGGATAAAGAAAACAATGGATGATGTGATTGATGTAGCGTTGACTACCTCAACAACTCAAACTCAAATGATGGATAACCTTTTTGACCAGTTTGCGCATCGTAAAAACCGAGAAAACGCAGTTTGAAAATTCGATTATCTGCATCTTGGATAATATACGATTTGTTGTCAAAAATAGCGTATTGACCCGAAAATTGTTTCCAATTGTGCCCAATAGCATTCCATCTTGTACTTAATCGATTCA
>JAFMKE010000193.1 GCA_017853115.1 Verrucomicrobiota bacterium | reverse complement strand
ATATGAGAAGGTCGAAGCGTATGTTTCGACCTTTTTTTATATTTTCATCTCAAGGCGTATAATATTTTCAAATGGTATAGTTTGAGTTATATTATTATCTTTAAAGGCTGTAACAAATAGATATATGAAGAAGTATTTGACGCTGATTGGTTTGATTTTGGGACACCTTGTATTTGCTCAGAATTTTAACATGAGTAACAACACAGTAAACGTAAACTGTGGTCCAGGTGGGGTAGTTTATGATTCAGGGGGAGCTGGCGGAAATTATGGCCCAAATGAGAATTTTGTTTTAACAGTTTGTCCTAGCTCTCCGGGATTTGGTGTTTTTGCCACTATGGATGTGATGGGAATTGCACCTGGAGATCAGCTAACGATATACAATGGGGATAACACGGCTGCCCCGTCTTATCCGAATATGCCACTTGATAATACGACCGCCTACAATATTGGCGCGCAGTTTCAATCGACGGTTGCCAATCCAACGGGTTGTTTGACTTTTGAGTTTATAAGTAATGGAGATGCCAATGTGGGAAGCTTCCAGTTTACTTTGGATTGTGAAGCACGTTGTCAGGAAGTTATATCTGAAATCCTTACGTCATTGCCTGATACAACCTTGGAAAATGGCGATGTATTTTTGGATATATGTTTGGGTGACACCTTAGAGATTACAGGTAATGCGCTCTATCCTCAGAATAACACGGAATATTTGCAAAGCAATGCCACCTCAACTTTTACGTGGAATTGGGGAGATAATACGCCGAATGATATCGGTCCAACGCAATCGCACTATTACCCAACACCCGGAGGCTATTTTTTAAACCTAAGTGTAGAGGATATAAATGGTTGTAGAAACTTCCAAGATCAGTTAATTAAAGTTCGAGTAGCACCTTTGCCTGATTTTGTAGAGCTCAATGATACCTTCATGTGTGTTGGTGAATTGGATACCCTGACAGCCTTACCAGAGGGAATTATCGTTAATGGACAGGTTGTCCAAGGTGGAGTTGAATTTTTTCAGCCACCCATCTTTAGTGGTGATTCATTGTTTCTTCCGGATGGAAATGGTGCAGGATATAACTCGAGCACTTTCTTAACGAGTTTTGGCAATGGTGCACAAGTAGTTAATTGTGGTGACATATTGGAAATCTGTATTACCATGGAACACTCATACCTGGGTGATTTAGAAATGACATTGATTTGTCCGAATGGGCAGTCTGCAGTGCTCAAGGCGTTTCCAGGAGGTGGGGGCACATTTTTGGGTAATCCATTTGACAATGGAACAATTCAAATTGGATCAGGCTTGGAATACTGCTTTAGCCCGTTGGGAACGACTCTATTAGTTAATGGACCAACACAAGCAGCTACCAATACCCCTGGTAATACTATCCAACCCGGTTTGTATGCACCGGTTGATCCATTTACCAACCTAGTTGGATGTCCTTTAAATGGTCAATGGACCCTAAACATTACGGATAACTTGACTATTGATGATGGTTATTTGTTTAACTGGGAATTGAATTTTGACCCGTGCTTGTATCCTTCGATTGATTCATTCACCATGTTGTATAACTTTGGTTTTTGGCAGAATGATCCATCAATTAATGGTATCGTAGGTGGAAATCCGAATACCATTGAAATTGAACCAGATACAACGGGCACATACACATACACTTACACGACTTTTGATCAGTTCGGTTGTGAGTATTCTCAGGATTACACATTTGAAGTTGATGGCTTTGAAGTTGAAGCATCTCCTGATACTTCTGTAATTTGTGCAGGGCAATCGGTTCAACTCAATGCTAACGTGATTGGCGCTGCGAATGCTTGTGAGTTAGATTACCTGGTTTACAACATACCCTACGAGAAGGAGATAGGAACACCAACGCCTTTTGTCTTTACACAAGTGGATAATGGAGTGAGTCAGGTTGTTCCTCTACCTTTCCCTTTCGATTTTTATTGCGGTGCGGTAAATAATGTGACGGCCACAACAGATGGTTATGTATCGTTTGCAGTTACTGGATTTTCTGTCCCTAATAATGGAGCAATTCCAAGTGCAGCTAATCCTAATAATATGATTGCCCTAATGTGGGATGATTTGGTCGACTCTTCGAGCTTGTCGGGTTACTTTACCACGGGTGTAGCACCAGATAGAAAGTTTGTTATCGAGTTTGACCTCGTGCACAAAGGTGGAACGGCCGCAACTGAACCTGTAAAAGGACAAATTATCTTGCACGAAACAACTAATATCGTTGACATTGTTTGTGAGAATTGTCAGCAGGATGTCAGTGATCCATCAGCCACCCAAGGCGTTGAACGTTTTAATGGTGCCGTCGCTTCAGTGCCACCAGGAAGAAACAATGCCGCTTGGAGTGCTACGCAGGATGCTTGGCGATTCTTCCCGCAAAGTTCATTGAATACAAACTACACCATCAACTGGACACCAACAGCAGGTTTGGTGGGAGAAACAACGCAAGTACCTATTGCTGCGCCTAATAATAGTACGAATTATGTAGTGGAAATTACCAATGAGAACAACTGTTCTTATTCGGATTCCAGTGTCTATGTTTTGGTTGGTGGAAACTATACCTATACTATTACGAATGACACCACGATTTGTCCTGGCGATACGGTTCAACTCAATGTGACTGGCGGCCCGCAAACTTTTGCTTGGACACCAAATGATGGTTCGATTTCAGATACAGCCATTGCTAATCCTCAAGTTTATCCGATTACAACGACTACTTATTCCGTAGAACTGGATTCTGCAGGTTGTATTGCATTGGATGACGTAACCATAACCGT
>JAFMKE010000192.1 GCA_017853115.1 Verrucomicrobiota bacterium | reverse complement strand
AGCTCTTCTTGTTCACTTTTCAAGGCATCGAACACCAATTCGTCATGAACTTGCAAGGTCATCATGGATTGCATTCCTCTTTCCTTCATCGCTGCGTGAATATCTATCATCGCGAGTTTGATCATATCCGCGGCAGATCCTTGTACAGGCGTATTGATCGCATTGCGTTCAGCATGGCCGCGTAAAATGGCATTGCGTGAATTGATGTCTTTCAAGATTCGCTTTCTTCCCAGTATCGTGGTGACATAGCCTTTCTCACGTGCTAATTCTACATTCTCATCCATGTATTTCTTTATACCCGGATAGGTTTTGAAATAACTCTCTATTACTTCTTTGCTTTCTGTACGTGACAGGTTGGTTTGTTGACTTAAACCAAAGGCGGATACGCCGTAAATAATGCCAAAATTAACGGTCTTAGCATTGCTTCTCATTTCCCTAGTCACCTTCTCTAAAGGCACATCAAATACCTTAGCAGCTGTTGCCGCATGGATGTCCAAACCTTGATTAAATGCTTCCAGCATCGCAGCATCACCACTCAACTCAGCAATTAAGCGCAATTCGATCTGACTGTAGTCCGCCGCCATAAAAATGTACTCCTCACCACCTGGCACAAACGCTTGTCGAACTTTTCTTCCACGTTCCGTTCGAATAGGAATATTTTGCAAATTCGGGTTCACAGAACTCAAACGGCCTGTCGCAGCAGTTGCCTGACTAAATGTTGTATGCACTCTTCCCGTTTTAGGATCGATTAGTTTAGGCAAGGCATCCACATAGGTAGAACGCAACTTAGCGATTTGTCGATACTCTAAAATATCATGAACAATAGGGTAATCTTTCGCATAAGTCATTAGCTTATCCTCACCGGTGGCATATTGGCCAGTCTTGGTTTTCTTGCCTTTATAGGGAATGCCCATCTGGTCGAACAAAACTTCACCCAACTGCTTCGGCGAATCCATGTTAAACTCGGTGTTGGCTGTTTCAAAAATCTTGGTACGTGTGGCGATCAACTCTTCGTTAAGCTGTTCACTATACGCCGCTAAGAAATTTTCATCCAACTTTACACCATTCCGTTCCATGTGGGTCAATACGGGAACTAATGGCATCTCCACTTCGCGAAGTACTTTATCTAATGCTTGCTCTTTACACAACACCTCAAAAGTCTGGGCAAGTTGCCAAGTAACATCAGCATCTTCCGCGGCATATTCCTTTTGTTTCTCCAGCTCAACACTTGAGAAAGTCTTTTGATTTTTTCCTTTTTTCCCGATCAGACTTTCAATGGAAACAGGGGTGTATCCCAAATAACTCTCCGAAAGAAAATCCATATTATGTCGCAAATCTGGTTGTAAGAGATAATGCGCAAGCATAGTGTCAAACAATTCTCCCTTTACTTCGATACCATAATTAGCCAAAATATGCATGTCATATTTAAGGTTTTGTCCAACTTTACCTACTTGTTCGTTTTCCAACAAAGGCTTTAGTTTGGCTAAATAACCTTCGCGATTGTCTTCAGTCAATGGCACATAAAACCCTTCATGGGCGTGCACGCTGAAGCTAATCCCGAGGATGGTCTCATTCATAACATCTAAACCTGTAGTTTCCGTATCAAAAGCTATTTGCTTTTGCTTTGACAACATGGTAATTAGCTTTTGTAGGTCTTTCTCCTCATTGACTAAGGTGTAGGTATGCTCGGTGTTATCAATATTTTTTCCTCTCTCCTCATTCGGTACTGTTCCCGTATCATTATCACTCGAACTGAATAAGTCCATTTGGCCAGTAGTGTTTGTTGGTTGATTTACGGTATACTCATCCCCAATAATTCGCTTACCCAAGGTTCTAAATTCTAACTCTGTGAATAGGTCACTTAACTTCTCCTTGTCGGGTTCAGAAATCTCGAGATCTTCATCTTCTACAGAAACCGGCACGTCCAAAATTATTGTAGCCAACATTTTACTCACCAAAGCTTGCTCCTTATGGGCCTCAACATTTTCCCTCAACTTGCCCTTCAATTCATGGCTGTGCTCCAGCATGTTTTCCATACTACCATATTCTTGAATTAGCTTTTTCGCCGTCTTTTCCCCTACGCCAGGTATCCCGGGAATATTATCTACAGAGTCACCCCACATGCCCAAGATATCAATTACTTGCTTCGGATCGTCTACTTCCCATTTTTCTTTAACTTCCTTTACACCAAGAATTTCCACGCCATTTCCCTGCCGTGATGGTTTATAAATAAATATATTTTCCGAAACCAATTGGGCAAAATCCTTATCCGGTGTAACCATATACACTTGGTGTCCTTCTTTCTCTTTTACCTTGGCTATTGTACCAATAATATCATCGGCCTCATAACCCGCCAACTCAAGCATAGGAATATTAAACGCCTTGATAATTTCTTTAATGTAAGGAATCATTCCTCGTATATCCTCTGGCATAGCCTCTCTGTTGGCTTTATAAAAGGAATGTTCAACCGCTCTATCAGTTGCTCCTGGCGAATCAAAAACTACCGCAAGATGGCTAGGCTTTTCCTTACGCAACAAATCATATAAAAACAAAGTGAATCCATAGGAAGCCGAGGTATTCATGCCTTTAGAATTCTTAATCGGATTCTTAATAAAAGCATAATACGCACGATAAATCAGGGCAAAGGCATCAAGTAAAAACAATCGTTGGTCTTCCATACGTTTTCTGCTAATGAACGATAAAACTAAGCAAATAAGCATAAACAAAAAAGCCCCGACATTGATGTCGGGGCTTCTTAAAAAATATGATAAATCTTATTGGTGACTAACTACGAATTTCTG
>JAFMKE010000191.1 GCA_017853115.1 Verrucomicrobiota bacterium | reverse complement strand
GCACACAAGCAAGTGGGGTAGGCAGCATTTTCTTGATTAGCCCCACTAAGGGTCTCTCCATTATCCAAGAGTACCGCCGCTCCAACCAGAAATTCTGAGTAAGGTGCATAGGCCTTGGAAAGCGCATCTTGCGCTTTCTGTAATAATGAAATTTCAAGATCTTGCAATTCGTTTAAATCCTCATAGACAAGGACTTCAGTACTAAACTCTACTTTTTTCATTGATCGCTTTTCTGGTTTTCAGCAAGTTAAATATTTTTTACGACTATTTCCATTCCTCTTTGAGAATGCTATCTTTACCGCAAAGCCAGCAGATGAAAAAAATTGTGTTATTCGGGGCGGGGAAGTCTGCCTATACTTTGGTGAATTATTTGGCGAAAGAAGCTAAAGCTCAGCAATGGCAACTAACGATTGCCGACATCAACTGTAAGCCATGGGAAGGTAAGTTTAGTAGTGAAATAGTTGATTTAGTTCCTTTTAGTTTAGATAATGAAGCCCTTAAGCATTCATTAATCCAAGAAAGTGATTTAGTGATTTCTATGCTTCCCGCTCGCTTTCATCCGAGTATTGCAGAGGCTTGTTTGCTACATAGTAAAAATCTTATTACGCCTTCGTATGTTTCCCCTGAAATGCAAGCCATGGATCAGGAGGCAAAGTCGAAGGGGCTCCTTTTTTTGAATGAGTTAGGTTTGGATCCAGGTATCGACCACATGAGTGCGATGAAGCTCATTCATCACCTGAAAGAACAAGGGGCCGCAATTGAGGGATTTGAATCTTTTACAGGAGGCCTGATTGCACCTGAAAGTGACAATAACCCGTGGCATTATAAGTTTACTTGGAATCCACGCAATGTAATTCTTGCTGGGCAAGGTGGTGCGGTCAAGTTTTTACACAATGGACGTTATAAATATATTCCTTATCATAAGTTATTTGATCGCACAGAGATCGTACATATTGATGGCTACGGTGATTTTGAGGGCTATGCCAATCGCGATTCATTAAAGTATATCGATTTATACGGTTTGCAGGGAGTGAAGACTATGTATAGAGGAACCTTCAGGCGACCGCCTTTTTGTAAAGCCTGGCATGTGCTGGCTCAAATTGGGGCTACTGACGATAGCTATGTGATGGAGGACAGTGAAAATATGACCTACCGCGATTTCATCAATACATTTCTTAAATATAGGGAGAAAGATTCTGTAGAAATTAAGTTGGCGTATTACTTGGGTATTGATGTCGATGGTGATGAAATGCGCCTTTTAACTTGGGCTGGATTGTTTGAAAAAAAGAAGATTGGCTTGAAAAGAGCGACGCCTGCGCAAATCTTACAACATTTGTTTGAGCAGAAATGGGCATTGGAATCGGGCGACAAGGATATGATCGTAATGTGGCATTTATTTAATTATCGCTTGAACGGTGAAGACCATCGCTTAGAAAGTGCTATGGTGGTGTTGGGCGATGATCAATTGAATACTGCTATGGCGAAAACTGTAGGTTTGCCTATAGGTATTGCGGCGAAACATATTTTGAATGGAAATATTCAGGCACGTGGTGTTTGTTTGCCACTTCAAGCCGACATCTACGAACCGATACTTCAAGAATTGGAAGCTTTCGATATTCGTTTTATTGAGAAGCAGGTGTTCTAATATCCTTTACCAAAGCCATTTTCCGATAAAGAAGCTGCCCGCGCTCACCGCAGTACAAAGTACGATGCCCCAAAGAATATCGATAGGGACGATAGACCAAGACCAGTCCTTAATAACAGCCATGTTGGTGAGTTCGTAAGTCATGTAAGTGAAAAAACCAAAGAGCGCACCATAGCCTAAGGCATAACTTAGTTTATCCAATTTTAAGGCGGGGTATACGGCGAAAACCATAATACCAATAATGAAAAGTAAGTAAAAGATAATGGCAGCTGTCCAGTTGACATTTTCTGCCAGTAGGTGCCCAATGTATTTTTTGTAAAGTGGTCGGCCTAACCAACCCAGCCAGATTAAATCCACAGCAAAGAATACAGGAACGGTAAGTAAAAAATGGATAAGGTATTTCATGAGAATCGTTTAGTAGCAAACAAAAAGTATATGTTTTAGTTTATTCGGTCAACTCCCCAAACTTCCCAGAATGAAAATCTTCAAATGCTTCCAATAATTCTTTTTGGGTATTCATGACAAAGGGACCGTGGGCTGCGATAGGTTCACCTATTGGTTCTCCGCTCATCACAAGTACAATACTATCCGAATTAGCTTCAATGGTAAATTCTTCTCCGTCGTTACCCATCAATACGAAATGATCCAGAGGGGCTTTTTTATGGGCATTAATAGTAATATCTCCTTCAATGACTATCATCGCAGTATGGTAATTTTTCGGAAAACTAAAACTTGCTTTTCCTCCGGCTTTAAGTTTTGCATTGGATAAATGAATAGGAGTGAAGGTATTGGCAGGTCCTTGTTCCCCGTGGTATTCTCCTGCTATTAACTCTATAGTTCCTTGATCTAACGGGATAATTTCCACTTGATCTCGAGAAATTGCTTGATATTTTGGCGAAGACATTTTGTGT
Organism: Verrucomicrobiota bacterium; assembly: GCA_017853115.1. Taxonomy (GTDB): domain Bacteria; phylum Bacteroidota; class Bacteroidia; order Chitinophagales; family UBA8649; genus JAFMKE01. Next base: position 311 of record JAFMKE010000191.1, on the reverse strand, counting down.
TTGGCAGGCAGATTAACCCATAGCTGTACCATTTGGAATATGCCACCAGTCTCGCTAAAGTTTTTTTCATGATATTCCTTGTGCAAAACCCCGGATGCGGCGGTCATCCATTGGACTTCACCTTCTCCGATAACACCGCTATTTCCAGCACTATCGTGGTGAGCGACTTTGCCGTGGTAAGCGATGGTAACCGTTTCAAACCCTCGGTGTGGATGCACTCCAACACCCTTGGCTTGATTTGAAGGGGGGAATTCAAATTTTGAATTATAATCCAACATGATGAAAGGGTCCATTCTCACCATTGCAAGCGG
>JAFMKE010000051.1 GCA_017853115.1 Verrucomicrobiota bacterium | reverse complement strand
AAGTACGACCATTTGTTCCCTTCTGTGCGCAGTTTCTTCTCGTAGCCACCATTCTGAATAGTGAGTACTTGTTCTGCTGGTAAAGCCGTTTTATCGTCAACATACATCGATACCAAAACTACATCATTGGCGAGTATACTGAGGATTTCGGGATCAATCCAAACGTTTTCCTCCATCTTGCGACAGTTTACACAGGCATAACCCGTGAAGTCCAAGAATAAGGGTTTATTTACCTTTTCCGCATAACATTTCGCTTCAAAGAAATCGTGGAAACAAGGTAAATCGTGTGGGCATTCATCGGAGAAGTTATACATAGCTAAATCAGCCTCACTTACGTTATTTGTCGTAGTAGAGGAATGCGCGAAAATGGAGTATTGCATCGGAGGGGGAAATCCTGCTATTACATTACGGACAAGGGCAATATCGCGTCCCAATAAACTTGGAATCAGTACAAGTCCCATCAGTGTAAAGAAAATACCTAAACCAATTCTTCCTTTACCTATTTTTTCCTTCATTCCTTTCTTGAAGGTGTATAAACCGAACAAGTAGGCAGCAGTCAAGAAGGCAATCAATATCCAAATGCCGAAGAAAATTTCTCTTTTAATGAGTACCGTACTTGGGTCAACCAAATCTGCATTGGATAAGAATTTTAAGGCAAGTGCAAGCTCCAAAAATCCTAAAATCACTTTCACGGTGTTTAGCCATCCACCCGATTTAGGCAGTGAACTCATAATGCCAGGGAACAAGGCAAATAAAGCAAAGGGTAAGCCTAAAGCTATACCGAATCCCGCCATTCCTGCAGTCAAATACCAGGCACCTTGTGTGAGTGTTCCTGCCAATAACGAACCAACCAGTGGCCCAGTACAAGAGAAGGATACAATAACCAAAGTCAGAGCCATAAAGAAAACCCCAATCACGCCGCCTGCACTTTCTGCACTGCTTACTTTGTTCGCCAAGCCGCTCGGTAATTGAATCTCATAAAACCCGAAAAATGAAAAGGCAAAAACCACAAAAATGACGAAGAAGGCCAAATTTAACCATACATTGGTTGCTATCTCACTTAAGATATCTGGAGCAAGATTGAGCAAGTGGAAAGGAGCACTTACTAAAGTGTAAATCAGAAAGATAAAGAAGCCATAAAGGATGGCTTGAAATATTCCTTGCTTCTTATTGCCAACTCCTTTGGTGAAGAAACTAACCGTTAGCGGAATCATAGGGAAAACGCAGGGTGTTAGGAGGGCAATCAACCCGCCACCTACGCCTAACAAGAAGACAATCCAAATGCTATCTTGTTTTGTACTTCCCTCACTACTGGAAGTTTCAATGTTGAGCACTAGTGCATCTTTAAACGCCTCTTCATTAAATTGATTCTCATCACCTTCGTAGTAAGGGTGGCAGTCATAATTGATTGCATGACCTGCTTCTGCTTGAGGGATGAAGGCAAAAAGTAAAAAGCTTAAAAGGATGAGCAAGTGCTTCATAAGTGAGGGTGTTTAATTTGCGTCGATAGTAAACTCAATAGGGTCTGGAAACAAACATTGCATGGAATCGCAAGTCATGAACTCTAAATAACCGGTGATTGTAGCTGGACCAGTTGTATTCACTACCTGACTGAAAGTTGCGGCATGACCAAACTTTTTAATATCCATGTCAAACATTTCATCATATCCGTCTTTCGTTTCTTCACCGCTTTCTTCAATCTCACCTAATTCACCCAACGCTTCATTCTCATCAAAGAAAATACTCGTTGGGATTGGTCCATCTTCAGGGATATTTGAAGAGTAAACATACCAACCGTCCTCTACGCTTGCATTAAAAGTGATTTTGTATTGATTATCGGCCAATTTTTCAGTTGAGTATTCCCACTTAACGGGTTCCAAAACCTGCACTTGCGGTTCTTCGATTACTTCTTCTAATTCTTCAGTAATTTCTTCGGCCTCTGTTCTTGAAGATTGACAAGAGAAAAAAGTAAAAGCACTCAATAAGGCCAGCGTTAAGATGTATGATTTCATAAGTTTTTATTTGTAGTTAATAATTAATTCTTTCGAAACTGGTGGTAAGCATTGGTTATCATCGCAACACATATATTCTACCTGGATATATATCGTTTTACCAACGATTTCATCGGCTGCGATACTAAATGTAGCTTCCTTTTTGTACTTGATCAAATCCATTTGAAACATTTCATCGAAGGTGTTTACTGTATAATCGCTAAACTCGTTCGCTTCTACAAATGAATACACCGTTTCATCGCTTTCCTGTTGAGCTAAACCAAAACTAAAGCTTGTAGGGATTGGGCCATCCTCACCAACAAACTGGCTATATAAATACCAGCCATCCTCGATAGTAGCATTTATTTCAATTTGCGCGATACTATCAGTACTTAACAAGTTTGCTTCCCATTGCACGGGATCTAATTCCTGAGCAGTGGCCGATCCGATAGCCAGCAGGAGAATGACTATAATTACACCTAAACGTTGTTTACGGTTCAGGGCGGGAAAATTCTTACACCAATGGATTAGACAATTCAAGAATAATAGTTTTGAAATACAAAGTTAAACAATACACTCAAAAGTAAGATAATATGTGCTATTTCGGATATGCGCTGCCGTTTAAAGTTGTTAATAAACAACACAATGAATAAGGCTCCGGGATATAAAAGCGCTTGGAAAGAATAAATTGTTTGATGGCTATTCAAGGTGAATGCCAAGCCTAAAAAAAACACTAAACTAAACATCGAACTAATAAAAAGACGAGCATTTTTGGATGTCTTATTGGTCAAAGTCCAAGCTTCAATCATGCCAAAGCCAATGTAAGCAAGCACAATACCAATGGGAATCCATTGCAGGTGATGCAAGGCATCCATATGCGGAGGATAAATATGCAAAGATGTCCATTGATTGATTAAAACAGTTGTCTGTCCAGTGAAGTAAAAATAAACTACGCACCATATAACTGGGATGCTAAAGGAAAGAAGGGTAATACTTATTTTTCTAAAGCTCAATGCGTTATATTGAAACAATAAAACAAAGATAAATGGGAGCAATAGGATACTTGGATACCAAAACAAAAATGCTATGCTTAATAAGGTGCTTAGGGTAAACATAAATCCATCCTTTTGCAAGTCGTTTAGCTTGTAGAAATTGTAAAGAATAACTAGTAAAAGGGTTTGAGCCAAAAGTGCCGGTGTTAGATTGCTCCATTCCGGGAAAAAGTAGCTTGTTAGCAGATAGATCCAGGCTACAAGAAAACTATATTTATCTAAAGGCTTAATCAATGATGTAATTCGATAAACCAATAGAATTTGAAAGCCAATAAAAAGTCCACTTAGTACGATGGTCAAAATTTTTGATCTCAACCAAGTCTCTAAACTTAGCTCATAAATGAGCTGAGCGAGTGGTGCCCCATTTGACCAAGTTGAATTGTCCATTCCCGAAGGTGAAGAAAGTGCATGCAGGACGATAAAAAACAATACGATGATTATCAATGCCAGATTAAAGTGTCTTCTGCTAAAAAATTGTAACATGCTTAGAAGGTCATTTTGATCAATTGCATTTTATTGCGGTTGTAGCTCGGAATCAATAGTTCGTTGGGTGCTGTTTCTTTACTCATTTTTACAATAGGTAAGATGTTTTTATTGCCAATGTTTACAATCGACCGTGAGGATGTAGCATCTTCTGCCATTACTTTCGCCTCACTTAAGTGAGAGTCGCTATTGATTTCGTCAAGAAATAAGGTGCTTAATTCTGATTGCTTATTATGTACAAAAAATGAGGAGAAACTTCCTCCATCATTTCTGGAAATTTGTTTTTTACGAATGATTTGTTGTTGAATACATCGCCCTGTGCTATCTAGATGATAATTGACAATGTCGTTGAAATTATACACCGTACTGTAATCGTAATTCATGGCTCCTGCAATGGAGAAGTATGAGTTGTTTAAACTGGCTTCTTCGCGCTTGAAATAAGACTCAGTGAAAACAACAGCACCACCATCCACTTGAGGAACTATACTATGAATGTAAAAAGTAAAGAGTTCGGGTTGCTCCTTTTGACTCGGTTTGCTCGTCAATCGAAAGTAAAAGTTCTCAGTGAAAGGAACTATCTCTGTAAATTCATTGGAAAAATCGCTTAGTTTAAGTTTAGTTGTAAAAAACTCCGTTGCTCCATTTTGATCTCTTTTGCCTGTGCTCTCCTGACCAAAAAAACCCGATATAAATAAGGCATGATGCATGTTGTCTACCTGAAAGGCCAGTTTTTTAAACACATTCTTGACCGGAATAAATTGATGTTTACTTACCGTCCCGTCTGTTTTGAAATGGGCAATGTAGTATACCGATTTATCTTCTTTTTGTTTGGTGATAAAAACAAAACTTCCATCGTTCAATAAGATGATCTCTTCAAAATCTTCGTGTAAAATAGTCGGATCCGTAATTTTGTTTTGGTGAATGAGTCGCATATTTAAGTCATACACTCGGGTAAAAAAGTAATCGATTTTGCCCTGTGAAAAAATTGGTGCATAGAGCATAATTTTACTCTCGTTCAGCGATAACTCGCTTCTTAAATTAGCCTCGAATAAATCTTTACGCTCTTCAAGGGAATCCAATACTAAGGCTTTTTGCGCAATGGCTATTTTATTATCTATTTTGGATGCAAGTAGGTAATTTTTATCCTTCTCATGCTGAATCCGAATGATCCAACCTTGATTGGGTTGAATCCAAAATTTTTCAATAAACTCATCTTTAGCCAGATTGATTTGCTTGCTCAATTGACTTTTGAGGGAACTGTTGTATACGTCGACTATGTGGGTATTATCACCGTATCGTTCTACCAGGAACTTATCTCCCAATTTACCTAAAATGCGAAAATTAGAGATTTTGTTGTTCAGTTTTGTTCCACCGCTTATGATGGTCTGCTGTCCGAAAGTAACGGTCCACGAAAGAATAATCGTTAACTGCGCTACAAGGATTAAATATTTCTTAACTGACAACATCGTTCGACTTCTTGAAATATTAACGCCAGCTTAGAACATTTGTTTCACTTATTGTTTCAATCGTGGATCGAGTGCATCGGTCAGTCCTTCTCCCATCAAGTTGTAAATAGTTACGGTAATGAAGATGGCAAAACCTGGAGCGAGCGCCAACCACCAAGCACTAAAGTTTTTACGTGCTAAGGATAATAATTTCCCCCAGGTGGCAACTTCGGCTTCTACACCAATGCCCAAGAATGAGAGGAATGATTCAGTTAAAATAGCACCAGCCACACCAAAAGCGATCGCAATCAATACCGGGGCTAATGAGTTTGGAATCGCATGACGGAAAATCGTTCGCCATTCGCTATAGCCTAAACTTTGTGCTGCTTCGATGTATTCTAAATTACGCACGCGTAATAACTCTCCTCGAGTAAAACGAGCAATCCCGGTCCAACTTGTTGCTCCAATAATTACCATTACCAACATAATAGATGGTTTGGCAATTGCCACAATAGACATAATTAGTAACAAGCGAGGGACAGAGATTAGAATTTCAATGGCACGTGAAACAATAATGTCAATTGGTATATTTCGCGTAGCTTGTAATTTAAATACTTTATTGAGTAGCTTGGCGATAAACTGTCCCAAAACGATAATGGCAATAAAGATTATCAAGCCAAGAAATACCTGCATCAAAGCACTAAACAAACTATTAGCAAAGGCATCTCCTATCGCATAGCTTCTGATTTGGAAACCATAGAAAAATGCGAAAGGCAAGCTTATGATAAACAATAGAATATTGGCCCAACTAGTCTTCAGTTTTTCATCACCAAAATAACCAGCCATTGCTCCCATGAAAATGCCTATTACAGAGGCTATTGACATCGAAACTACACCCACCATCATAGCAATACGGGTACCGTGAATCATGCCCGACATCACGTCTCGTCCAATTTCATCTGTACCCAGCCAGTGCCACCAACGTTTACTTTTTACGTTTTGATCATCCAGCGGACTGACATAATTGGCATTCATGAAATCTGTTTCACTCTGCCCGTAGGGTATAGGCGCCCAAACTACATAGTCGTAGTTGGCCGTTTTCCAGTCAACTATACTACTCAATTCTTGCGGCCATGAACCACCTAAATCAACAATATACTCTCGAAATACAGGGAAGAAGGTTTTTCCTTCATATTTACACATCAGCGGTTTTTCGTTGGCTAAGAAGTCAGCCGAAAGACCGATGATAACGATAATGATTATAAATCGCAGTGACCAAACTGCTGGTTTATTTTTTCTAAACTGACGCTTTACAATGGCGCCATAGCTTTGATCTTGCCCCTTTTGGTCCTGAGCTGGAGCAGAAGAAGTCTGTTGTTCTTTTTGTTCGTCTTGCTTACTCATAACGCCCTACTTCTTTTTAGTGAATGAAATACGTGGGTCAACCACCGAATACAAAATATCTGCTACTAGAATTCCAACCATGGTTAGCACGGCAGAGAAAATCAATACTGTAAATAAGACAGGATAATTTCTAGCCAAAACTGCTTCGTAACCTACACGTCCCATTCCTGGAATCGAGAAGATTACTTCGATCACTACCGAACCACTAATGGCAATTGGAAACAAACTGGCAAACATGGTAATGATAGGAATTAATGAATTTCTAAACGCGTGTTTCCAAACAACTACTTTTTTCGGTAATCCCTTGGCAACCGCGGTTCGAATATAGTCTTGCTTGGAAACCGCCAACATACTACCTCTCATTTGACGGGTGATGTAGGTGAAGGATCCATAGGTCATAGCTATAATAGGAAGGATAGCATGTGCCGCTAAATCTTTAAATGTTGTCCAAGCACTCGCGTCATCAGGTAAATCGTTGGAGAATAATCCATAAGTTGGGAACCAATCCATGCCGTACTCATTCGTCGTTAAGTATACAATGAATATCGTTGCAACCCAGAAAACGGGTAGTGAATACAAAATAAATAAAACTACCGAAACTACTCGATCAACGGTAGCATCTTTGCGTTGAGATAAAAACACGCCGAGCCAAACTGAAAGCGAGTAGGCTATCAGTACCGAGATTAAGTTTAAACTCATCGTTATGGGTAAAGCATCTTTAATAATTGATGCCACGGGTCTTCCGTCTAAATACGATTCGCCAAAATCTCCCCGAATAAAGCCGCCTTTTAAACTTGGATCCTCCGTCGACTTGAACCAAGGTTTATTACCAAACAACCAAACGTGGTATTGATTGGCTGCACCTATCCATTTGATACTTGGAATTTTTGTTTTCCAAACTGTAGCATTTGCTCTGATTGCTGCATAGTTTGCTTGCAAGGCTTCGAATGCGGGTATAGCTGACTCAAAATAGTTTTTCTGAATAAGGGTTACACTATCTACACGCACGGTACTGAAGGTATTAATAGCTGTCTCCATCAATATCAACTCCTTGCTTATCGCCACATCCTCGTGGGTGTTGAGTAGGTTATTAATTCCTTCCTTCAGCACCTTCAAGCCATCATAGGTATTGGTGTCTCGTTCAATATCGAACAAGCTTTCTTCAAGTGTTTTGATCGAATAATAGTAAGGTTCTATTTGTTCCCAGTTGCCATAGGTGTTGACTAAACGCGATAAATTTTCACGCTCTTTTTTACGAAAGATTTTGTACAAATCTTTCGGCTCAGCCAAGGAACCGACAGAAAAATAGAAAGGCGGTAAATCCAAGCCCAGTTTTTTGCTCATCGCAATGTAAGCTTGTTCGCCAGCTTGTTTCTCTGACATGCCACCGCCTTGCGCACCTTGACTACCTTGCAACCTCGTTTCAACAGGGTCACCCGGCGCCGCTTGACTTAACAAGAAAGTCAGGAGAGTAATAATCAAAAGGGTGGGTATGAAATAGAGAACCCGGGTTAGGATGTATTTAAACATGAGTAACTAAATTATTGAGCAGCAGCTGCACCAAAAGTAGGGTTTAATTTAAATTCATTTTCGAAGTGTCCAGGACGCAACAAGTAAGGCTTGGCATTATCAAAACGCCTGTGGAAAGCCATCTTATTCTTGGGTGTGAACATAAAGATGTACGGCGCTTCTTCGTGCAATATTTCTTGGAATTCCAAGTACATTGCGGTACGTTTCTCTTCATCCAATTCATAACGAATCTTATCAATCAACTCATCCGTGTACGCATTACCGAAACCTACATAGTTGCTTCCTCCATTATAAGAATCGGTGTGCCATATTTGCTTAAAGTCGTCCAAGTCAGGACCCATCATCCAACTCATGGTACTCATTTCAAACTCATGCGCTTTTACCGTTTCTAAAAATACAGTCCATTCTTTTTGTACGATATCGATATTCACACCAACTTTTGCCATATTGTTTTTCAGCATTAGAGCGATGTTCTCGGCAGACTCACTACCTGCAGGTAGAAGGAATTCTAAATTCAATTCAATTACTTTACCATCCACTTCTTTTTCTCTCACACCATTACCATCATTATCTAACCATCCAGATTCATCCAATAGAGTTTTGGCTTGATTTAAGTCGTATGGGTAAAGCGGAATATCCTTGTTGTAGTGCGGTTTATTCGGGTGCACAGGACCTACTGTGCGCTCAGCTAAATCATAAGAAATTACTTTCTTGATGGTTTCATAATCCAAAGCCATAGATAAAGCCTGACGAACTTTTTTGTCTTCCAGTTTTGGACTCTTGTTATTTAGACCAATGTAGCTGTATGAAGGGGCAATCGGCTCATGTAAGTTGAAAAGAGCTTTGAAATCTTCATTTTCTTTTAGATCTACATAATCTTTAGATGGGATATAGTGCATCACATCGATGCTTTCATCTTTCATTGCGGTTACTGCCGTGGTGTTGTCTACAATGATTTCGTAAACAATTTTATCCGGGTAATTGTCGAAACGCGTTTCAACTCCCACGAAAGGCTCACCCCACCAATCTGCTTTTTTCTCTAAAACCACTCGTTGCCCAGTTGTCCATTCTTTCAAGCGGTATGGGCCACAGCCAACAACAAATTCTGGATTTCTTGAATACTTCTCAGAATTGAATTGCTCGGCAAACTTAATGATATCTAAATCGCCCGATAATTCGCCGAAGTTCGCTGGATTACTTAGTTCATTCAAGGAGAACTTATCCATCAAACCTTCAGGATCGTATATGTGCTTGGGATAGAGATAGCCAGAGCTTACACTTTCGGATAAGATATATTGGTCTTTCGTAAATATGGTAAATTTCTTCGGGTTGTTTTCATCTATCTCGATGTCGAAGATGAATTCTAAATAAGGGCGCAAACTCTCACAATCAACCTTTGGATTTTTAATTACTTTTAAGGCAAACTCGTAGTCGTAAGCGGTAATCGGTGTGCCATCATCCCAGGTAGCTTCTGGTCTAATTTCATAAGAAATAGCTAAACCATTAACCATCTCGCCAAAAACTTCTCTTTCGATAGCTTCAATCGTTGGGCGAGCTACAGCAACAACATTAGTCAATCCTAGGGTATTTGGATCACTTTCCAATAAGTTGTAAAACAAAAAACGTTCAACTAAACTTGCGTTGGCGCTTGTAGAAGTTATAGGGTTAATCTTATCCAAGTCGGAACTTAAATGAACATAAACTTCATTTTTTCCAGCTTTTTTGCTGATAACAGGTCCGTCGGAACTACCCTTGCCTGATCCACCAGTACAAGCGAAGAAGAGAGATGCCATCGCGGCGAAAAATAATAGTTTACTGAGCTTACTTGTCTTTAACATTTTGTGAGTTTTATACTATATAATTGTTAGCTGCGCTAAATTAGCAAAAAAAGCAATAATTAGAAGAACTTGGCCCGAATTAAACCAGCGTGGAACGACTTCATCACTGTTCGGCACCTGCATAAGGTTTTAAAATCAGTTCTCGCTCTTCATATCCTGGTCTAGCAATATATGGTTTAGCGTTGCTATAACGCTTATTTACTACGACCAAGTTGTCGGGAGTGAAAAGTAAAATATACGGCACTTCTTCGTGAATGATCGCTTGCAGCTCACGAAACATACTTATTCGTTTTTCCGTGTTCATTTCTTTGCGTAAATCATCTATCAACACGTCGGTGTAGGCATTGCCAAAACCCGGGTAATTGCTTCCACCGTTGTAGGCGTCCGTATGAAACAATTGCTTCGGATCGTCAAGAATAGCTTCTTGTACCCATCCCAAAACGTACATGTCAAAATCATGGTCCTTGCATTCATCCAGGTAAACCGTCCATTCTTTAACTAAGATTTCAATATCAAAACCTACTTTTTTGGCATTTTCCTTCAGGAATAAACAAATCTTCTCTCGGCTGTCGTTGCCAGCATTGTACTTAATTGTCAATTTTAATGGCGTTTGCTTCCCATCGATGTTTTTATCTAAAACCCCGTCATTATCACTATCTACCCAGCCAGCTGAAGCGAGCAGTTCTGCGGCTTTATTCAAGTTGAAATCGTAAGGCTGAAGTTCCTCGTTGTAATGTTCCTTGCTCGGATGAACAAAACTTGCCATAGGTTTGGCATAACCATACATAATGATATCTATGATTTGGGGTACATTAACGCAATGTGCCAAGGCTTGTCTAACTTCTTTTTCCTTGAGAATCGGGTGACGCATGTTTAAACCGATGTAAGTGTAGGAAAGAAAATCTGGATTAAACATAAAGAACTTACTATTAAAGTCTTGGTTGCTTGAGAGTTCCTTGAAATTATATGGCGATACACCGCGCATTAAATCGATTTGTTCGTCCTTGGCTGCAGTAATCGCAGTAACTTTATCATTAATAATTTCATAGATAATTTTTTCCGGGTGGTTTTCAAAGCTTTTCGTCCCGCCTAGCGCTTCGCCCCACCAATTTTCTTTTTTGCTTAAGACTACACGTTGCCCGGTAACCCATTCATCCAGCTGGTATGGACCACAACCCACCACAAAGCCCTTTTCGCGTTGGTATTTTTCGCTGTTAAATTCTTCTGCAAATTTTATCAAATCCAGGTCTTCCCGAATTTTTTTTAACTCATCCTCATCACTCAGTTGTTGAAGAGAGAATTTTCGCATCAACTGATTGGGGTCGTAAATATATTCAGGCACAATATAATTCACTCCACCACTGGAAAATTCTGCAGCATAGTGCGGTTCACTCGTGTAAAAGGAAAACTTTTTAGGGTTGTTTTTATCGATTTCAATGTGTGCTACGAAATCAATGTATGGACGCTGATGTTCGGCATCTACATGGGGATTTTTCGTTGTTTTAAAGCTAAAATCTACATCGTAAGCGGTAACTGGTGTTCCGTTATCCCAAGTAGCCTCGGGCCGAATTTCATAATCGATACGCAACACATAGGGTCCTTCTGTTAGTTCAGTGATAACGGGGCGTTCTTTCGCTAGCCAAGGAATCACTTCGAGTTTTTCTTTGTCTATATCAAGTAAGTACATAAACATACAATGCTCGATGTACGCGCTGCCTGCCCCTTGGGAGGTTAAGGGGTTTAATTTATCCGGATCGCTTAGCTCGTGAACAATCAATTCTTTGGTGGATTTGGAGCCTGCGTATGGAAGTGAAGCGAAATCAGTTTCACCGGTGCTTGGACCCGAATTTGAACATGCAGCTAAGAAAAATAGGAAGCTAAAAAGTGCAGTTTTTTTCATTTGTAAACTTTAATTAGGGGAATCGAGTTATAAAGATATAGTATAGCAAGGTATACTGCGAAATTAAACGCAATGAATAAAGTTTTAATATCAGGAGGAAGCGGTTTGTTGGGCACGCGGATTAGTGAAATGCTCATAGAACAAGGAGTTGAAGTCGCTCATTTAAGCACACGTACAGGGTATCGGCGAGAAGGAGTGAAAGTGTATTACTGGAATCCTGATGAAGCGTACATAGACGAGCAGGCTTTTGATGGAGTAGACGCTGTGATCCATCTTGCAGGTGCTGGGATAGCGGACAAGCGCTGGACAGATAAAAGGAAGAAAGAAATCATTGACAGTCGGGTGAATAGTTCAAGGCTTTTAATTGATTTTTTGAAGCAAAGCGCACATCAAGTAAAGGTTTTTGCTGGTGCCTCAGCTATTGGCTACTACGGAGAAAGTGCTGGTGTGTTGGGAGAGGAAGTGGCACCGGGAAATGACTTTATGGCGCATGTTTGTGCCGTTTGGGAGCAGAGTTACACGCAACTGCCGGAAGCAATCAGAAAAGTAGTTTTTCGCATCGGAATAGTTTTGTCTCAGGATGGCGGAGCCTTGCCAGAGATGACGAAGACCTTGCCTTTTTTTGTTGGTGTATTAGGTGATGGGCAACAAGTATATTCCTGGATTCATATCGATGATTTGGCTAAGATGTTTGTCGAAGGAATCACTCGTAAGGAATTTGAAGGTGTTTATAACGCGGTGGCGCCATATCCAGTTAAACAACTCACGCTTGCTAAAGCGATTGCAAAACATAAAAACACATTCACTCTTCCAGCGCCGAAGTTTGGATTACAATTGGCATTTGGAGAAATGAGTGCCGTACTTTTTTTAAGTCAGGAATGTAGCGCGAAGAAGGTCGAAGACGCTGGTTTTACGTTTGCGTATCCTACAATCGATGAAGCCGTAGAGGATTTGATGTAAGTATTGGTTGAATATTCAAAACTCA
>JAFMKE010000190.1 GCA_017853115.1 Verrucomicrobiota bacterium | reverse complement strand
TATCCCGGTTGGCAAGAATCTAACTACTACCAATCACTTTACCAAAACGATACCTCTATAGAATACACTCAGTATGATGGTGCAGTTTTTCCCTTGTTACGAAATTATAAATTGCATAAAAAGCCAGATATTATCCACTTGCATTGGTTAACAGCCTACTTTGCTGTAGATGTACCTTGGTCTTTAAATTTTGCCTTTAGGTATTTTATTTCTTTGGTAGATATTATTATACTAAAAGCTTTCACTGATGTAAAAATAGCTTGGACGGTTCATAATCTTATTGAGCACGAATCAAAACATGAGAATTTGGAGCGCCTAGCAAAAATATTTGTTAGTAAAATTGCTGATACCATTTTCGTATTAGGTCCCTCTGCCAAGCCAATGATTGAAAAAATGTATCGGGTAAATTCAGATAAAATTGTGATATCGGCCCACGGCGATTTCAATCATATCTTCCCCGTAATGGAACTCAACAAAAATGCTTGTCGAGATCAATTAAAATTACCAAAAGACAAGAGGATGTATTTATTCCCCGGCACGGTTAAACTATACAAAGGGATAAATTACTTGATAAGTACTTTTAAAGAATGGAACAATCCACATGTCGTTCTAGTTGTTGCGGGAAAAGTGAGTAGGTCAATGGAAGAGTCTTTGGGTGAATTGCCGGCTAATGTAATTGTGCACAATAAATTTATACCAGACAATGAATTGCCCTTATATTTCCATGCGGCTGACTGGACCGTAGTGCCTTATCAAAGAATTCTAAGCTCTGCCACAATACTTACTGCCATGGGGATGGGTTCTGCTATTATTGCGCCTGAAATGGGCATCTTACCGGATTATTGTGATGAGAAGGGGAGTATTTTGTATAATTCAAATGAAAAGAATGCCTTGCAATCGACATTAGAAAAAAGTTTAAATTTGCCCGCGGAAACAATGGGTGATTACAACAAGCAAAAAGTAAAGAAATTTGATTGGAAAGAAATCTCCACAGACACCATAAACGTACTGAAGAATTTATAAATATGGCTAAAACATACATTTTAGGTTTACACATAGGACATGATGCTACGGCAACCCTTATAAACGACAGAGGCGAAATTGAAGCTGCAATTGCCGAGGAACGAATGACTCGTGTTAAGTATCATATGGGTTTTCCGTTCCAATCTATCGAAGAAGTGGTAAGAGTTGCTGGAGCGGCTAAACGGGATATTACAGCGGTAGCGCTCTCTACCGAGTATATGCTTTTTCCAGACAATGAAGAGTACAATGATATTTTCTTTTTAAAAGATTTAGAAGAAATCAACCAATACGACATTTTTAATAAGCCTAATCAGTTGAAAGGTAAGTGGGGAACAATCAAAGATTTGATACCCGGATTTAAAAAAGGAGGCCGATCACTAGAGGAAATTCAAAAGCTATCCAAGCAAATGTCTTTAGAAAGACAAAAAGCCGCTTTAAAGGATATTGGTCTTGGCCATGCTGAAGTCCTTAGTTTTAATCACCATACATGTCATGCAGCCAGTGCTTTTTATTGTAGTGGAAAGCAAGAAGCATTAATGATTACGATGGATGGAGCGGGTGATGGAGATTGTGCCACTGCTTCAATTATTGAAAATGGAAAGATAAAAGTTATATCTAGAGCCTCCTCCGAGGTTTCTCCAGGAAGGTTTTACAGTGAGATAACGGGTTTCTGTGGCTTTAAACGGCTTCGACATGAAGGTAAAATAACAGGTTTGGCAGCCTATGGAGACTCAGATAAATATTACAAAGCGCTTAAAAAATTTATCCGTTTTAATCCAAAAACAGAGCAGTTTGAATATGACAGTGACAACTTAAGTGGATTAAGTAGAAAATGGGTAACGCTTCAACGAATCTTAAAAAACCGGTTTACCAGTCCTTTGCACGTTGCAGAATTCTATGACTTCTTAGATCAAAATTTTGATGCTAAAAACGATATGCAAGATTTGTCAGCTGCAGCTCAGCGAATTTTGGAAGAACTTGGTGTTGAATACACGAAGCATTTTTTAAGCAAGTACCCAAATAAAAACGTACTATTGGCAGGTGGCGTTTTTGCTAATGTTCGAGTTAATCAGGAAATTGCAGAAATACCAGGAGTAGAATTCATATATATACACCAAAATATGGGAGATGGTGGACTTTCGGCAGGTGCGGCGTTTTTATATCACTACGAATACAAGGGCAATAAGTATAATGGCTACGCTCCAAGTAATGTATATTTTGGCCCTGGATACACCAATGAAGAAATTGAGAAAGAGTTAATAGCTGAAGGTGTGGCTTTTGAAAAGCATGTGAACATAGAAGAAGTGTGTGCTCAACTCTTATTCGAAGGGAAAGTTATAGGTAGATTTAATGGCAGAATGGAATATGGACCAAGAGCCCTTGGAAACAGAACAATTATGGCGCGACCAACGGATAAAAATATTAACGACTGGTTAAACAAAAAACTAAAGCGAACGGAGTTTATGCCTTTCGCGCCAAGTATGATACAAGAAAAAGCAGCCGAGGTATTAGAAAACTACTCAAACGGGCCATCAAAGTATGCGGATAATTTCATGACCATTACATACAATGTCAAACCCGAATGGCAAGAAAAAACACAAGCAACTACCCATATTGATGGAACTGCTCGGCCACAAGTAGTGACAAGCGAAGCCAATCCTTCGTATCACAAAATTATCTCGGAATATTATAAGTTAAGTGGAATCCCGGTAATCATTAATACGAGCTTTAATATGCACGAAGAACCCATAGTCACAACACCAAATGATGCTATTCGATCATTTCAGCAAGGATGTTTGGATTATTTGGCTATTGGCAATTATTTGTGTGAGTTTAAAAAGGATAATTAAACCTTTTAAAGTC
>JAFMKE010000189.1 GCA_017853115.1 Verrucomicrobiota bacterium | reverse complement strand
GTTAAACTTATCCAAAATTTTCCAAATGAAAAGCTTTAAGTCATCAATACAACTTTGATTTTTTTGCTTAGGCAACTTGTTGTGGTCCTCTTGGTAATTGGACAAACATTCTAGATATTCTTGCCATAAAGGATCATGGGTGTCCAATTGATTGATAGCATATTGGTTAAAGTGATAGAACACTAAAGGATACTTTTCGCATATAATATGTTGCCCATTTTCATAAGTGCGATTTCGAATAGATGCATTCCACTCTGAAGCATTGCAGCCTGGGTGTCTTACGATATGACAATTTTCATCTATAATGGGGATTAGATCGAGATATTTTTGATCATCAAACAAGCCTCGCCAATAATTTTTTTCGCAACGATACAAACACGCATTTCCCCACCAGTCTAGAGTTGGGAGAGCCTTTTTGCATACTCCCACAAACCCTGCATTGTATAAGCCTACTCGAAAATTAGCCTCAAACCAATTTTGATTTTTTGTTGGGTCTCTAGGATAATCATGAGGAGTTAAAAGAATACTTGAATCTCCTAACATGTCAAACAAAAAATCAAAAGAGCCAAAAAAGTGAATGTCGTTGTCGACATAAATGACCTTATTGTAGCTGGCTAGCAAGTATTTGAGCAAAACAGGCTTAAGTGACCAGCGCAGTTTGTCTGTATGCGCATTATATTTTTTAATAATCGCCTGGGCAACACTTTCTTGAAAATCAGACAAGTAAATAAAACGGATGTTTGTAGGTAGCTTTTGTTGCCCTATTTGTTTATCCACCAATAAAATGACCAAATTTCCCCCGAAAGCTTCTAAACTCTTCGCGAGAGCAAAACATTTGTATAAATGAGATTCTGTACTTATCGTACAAAATATTTGAGACTTATTCATTCTGTTTGGTGTTATTAGGTACTTAAAGATAAAGCTTGTTTGCGGGTTTACCCTGTAAGCAGTTTTAGGCTTTATCCTAAAAGTGCCTTAAAAATACAATATATATGATTTACCTTTGGTAAGGCATGAAAATTCTTGGTATATCGGCATATTATCACGACAGTGCAGCTGCTTTAATTGAAGATGGAAAGGTAATAGCTGCTGCTCAAGAGGAAAGGTTTACTCGTTTAAAGCACGATGCAAGCTTTCCAAATCAAGCTATCAAGTATTGCTTAGACTGCGCTGAGTTGGAAGTGGGAGACTTGGATGCTATAGTTTTTTATGACAAACCTTTTTTAAAGTTTGAGCGAGTTATTCAAACGTTTTTGGATTATGCTCCTCGTGGTTGGTTGCAGTTTGTTTCTGCTATTCCTGGCTGGTTGAAAGAAAAGTTATTTATCAAAAAGAATATAAAAGAAGCCATCGAGGAATTCGGTGAAATTAATTGGAAAACAACGCCCTTATTATTTTCAAAACATCATCTTTCTCATGCAGCAAGCACTTTTTATCCATCCAATTTTTCCGAAGCGGCTATACTAACAATCGACGGCGTAGGCGAATGGGCAACGGCATCAATTTCTGTTGGTAAAGAAAACAAAATCCAAGTACTAAAAGAGTTACAATTTCCTAATTCTCTGGGCTTATTGTATTCCGCTTTTACTTATTTTTTAGGATTTAAAGTGAATAGCGGAGAGTATAAGCTAATGGGGCTGGCGCCCTATGCAGTAAATAATTCTGCGTTGGTTGAAGAATACTTTGAAAAACTAGTTACCGAGGTGGTAACTGTACATGGCGATGGTTCTATAACATTGAATACCAAGTATTTTGCTTATACTTATTCTAATCGAATGATTAAAGAGCAAAAACTAACAGAGTTGTTTGGTTTTGGTAAAAGAGAGGAAGAGGGTAAAATAGAAGAACATCATTATTGTTTAGCCATGGCCCTGCAACAACTTACCGAAGATATTGTTCTACGAATGGCAAAACACGCGAAAGAGATTACTGGTTTATCAAAGATTTGTTTGGCAGGCGGTGTGGCACTGAATTGTGTAGCCAATGGTCGCTTAGTTGATGAAGGTGTTTTTGATGACATCTATGTGCAACCGGCTTCTGGAGATGCCGGCAACGCTTTAGGTGCTGCCTTAGCGGCCTACTATATGCATTTTAAAAATGCTCGAGTTACTTCGTCAGGATATGATCAGATGGAATGGTCTCGTTTAGGTCCCTCCTATTCACAGCAAGCGATTAAGCGAGCTATTGAAAAACATGAACTGAACTACAAAAAATTTACAGAGGCGGAGTTGATTACCTTTTGCGCAGAGCAATTGGCTAAAGGCCAAAATTTAGCATGGTTTCAAGGTAGAATGGAGTTTGGGCCTAGGGCTTTGGGTGGACGTAGTATATTAGGTAATCCTCTGATGGAAGAAACACAATCAAAGCTTAATTTAAAAGTCAAACAACGCGAAAGCTTCAGGCCGTTTGCGCCCATTATGCTGGAAGCAGAGTTTCAAAAGTATTTTGGTGCACACAAACCTTCTCCGTACATGTTGTTTGTGCATAAACTGCTTCCCGAATTTCGAATTCCTCAAAATAAACAAGGCGATAATTTAATTGATTTGATTAATCAAAAGCGATCGGTTTTGCCGGCGATTACGCATATTGATTACTCGGCGCGTATTCAAACGGTTAGCGAGAATAGCGATCTGCTAATGTATAATTTGCTGCGCAAATTTAAAGAGTTTACAGGTGTCGGTGTATTGGTAAATACCAGTTTTAACTTGCGTGGCCAACCAATAGTTTGTACTCCAAATGATGCGATAGAAACTTTTTTGTCAACAGAAATTGATTGCCTAATTATGGGCAATTATGTGGTTGATCGAGAAAAAAACACTAATTTGTTAAAAAAACATATCCAAGTAAAACTTGATTAGCATGGAATTTTTAAAAGACATTTTTCAGTTTTTAATGGAGCGAAAAAAGTGGTGGTTA
>JAFMKE010000188.1 GCA_017853115.1 Verrucomicrobiota bacterium | reverse complement strand
AACCACAAAATAGTAGAGGCTTGTCCATTGCCTTGGCAAACATAACAGGTTCGCCAGGTTCCTTCTATATTGCCTTGATTACGCGATTTGCGATTCGATGGAGTTTCGGACTGAACTACCGGCTGCCAATAACTGCCTTCGCCACCACAAACATAACACTGCTCCACACTACAATCTGCAACAAAAAAGTAGTTTCCTGTGGTGATATCTGTTAAGGTTAAGGTTTGCTCATGGCCACAATTTGGTATCTCATAGCCTTTATAGGTTTTGTCTAAACGCCCTGAAAATACAAGGTTGGAATCGATATCGAATAAATCCACTAAAATTGTGGGACATTCCCATTCCGAGGATGACCAAAATACCACTTCTCCATCACTGGTTTGAGCAGATAGACGAATAAAGCTTATAACCAATAGAACCAGTGATATCCATTTAGCTTTTGACATACTTGAATTTAAGGAAAAATTTAACAATATTCTTTTACAGTCTAACGGCAGGTCTTAAATCCAAATCACTTCGAAGGGTAATTTGATATTTTTATCGTTTGTAAAGCCAAGCATGAAACCACCGCCTCCTGCACCGCAAATCTTCAGATAGTATTCTTTACTAGCTAGACCCAACATCCATAAATCGATGTGCTCAGGAAGTATGAGCTCCTGAAAATGTCTGAGCTGCAATGTGCTAAGCTCTTCAATGTGGGTCATGGTGTCGTCATGATTATTATGAAGGAAATTAGACACGAGTTTGTTGCTCGTGGGAATAAGCTCTTCCATCAAGATGGCATTGAACAACTCATCATTTGAGGCTTTTTCTAAAAAAGCTTCTACTAGTGGTCCTGTTTTACGTGGTTGATTCGTATTGACGAGGAAAATCTCGAAATGACTCTTCCAATCCAGTTCTTGTTTAACGACTTTAGTTTCACTGCCGATCCAAACATTGCAGTTTAGGTAGGAGACTAAAGGATCTAGACCACTGCTTTTGCCGTGGAAAAAGCTTTCTGTTTGGCCGAGAATCTTTTTTAAGGTGTCTTCCTTTTTATACTTCCGTTTACCGTATCTATCGAAAACAGCAGCCACAAGAGCTCCAGAACTCCCTAAGCCATAACCTATAGGAATATTCATGTGAAAGCCAAGGTCTTTGGCTAAGTCTTGTTCAAAAAGTTCTAAGTGATAATGCTTCCGTAAATCCTCATCTTTTGCAATATAGGCTTTAATCGCCCGGAGTATATCAGGAGATTCGTTTACAAAATCATTGTGGAGGGCATCATAACTAAGCTTACAATAGAATGAATCATAGGGTATGGCCAAGGCCTCAGCACCTAAATTCACAATGTGCTCCCCCAAGAGTAGAATTTTAGAAGAAAAACTTTTCATTTGCAATTAGAAATAATTGAAACTACCATGAACAGTATGAACTTCAACCTCACTTTTTTCAGCAGCTTCAACGCGACCAATAACTCGAGCCTCAATGTTAAATGACTTCGCTATAGCAATTACTTCTTCAGCATATTCAGCAGGTAAATAGACTTCCATGCGATGACCCATGTTAAACACCTTGTACATTTCTTGCCAACTTGTTCCGGATTCCTTTTGAATCGAGGCAAACAAAGGAGGCGTGGGAAAGAGATTATCTTTTATAATTCGCAGGCCATCAATAAAATGCAAGACTTTAGTTTGCGCACCACCCGTGCAGTGAACCAAACTGTGAATTTGTCCTTTCATTTTATCAAGTAAAACTTTAATTACTGGCGCATAAGTTTTTGTAGGAGAGAGTAATGCGCGCCCATAATTTAATGGGGTTCCTTCCAAATTATCCGTCATTTTTTTTGAACCAACATATAAAACAGACTCATCTGTGGCGGGATCAAAACTTTCTGGATACCTTATCATATATTCTTTACTCAATACATCGTGACGGGCTGAAGTTAGACCATTACTGCCTATTCCCGAATTGTAAGCGTTTTCATAACTAGCCTGACCAAAACTAGCTAGACCAACAACTACATCACCCGGTTGAATTTGATTAGTGATGATTAAATCTTCTCGTTTCATGCGTGCTGTCATCGAGCCATCAATAGTGGTTGTACGCACGGTGTCACCTAAATCGGCGGTTTCTCCACCCATATACTTGATGTCGATGCCATATTCTTGCATGGTATCTACAAAATTTTGTGCTCCACGAATAATCGCGGCAATGACTTCCCCAGTGATCAGGTGTTTGTTTCTATTTATAATCGAGGTATACAGAAAAGGGCCAGTCGCACCGACGCACAGCAAATCATCTAAATTCATCACCATTACATCAATCGCAATATCTTCCCAAACAGATATATCACCTGTTTCCTTCCAATACAAATAAGCCAAAACCGACTTAGTTCCCGTCCCATCAGCGCTCATTAAATTACAATACGCCTCATCGCCAACTAAATAATCTGGGTAAATTCGACTAAATGCTTTCGGATGTAATCCTTTATCGAGGTTTCGAACAGCAGCGTGCACCTCTTCTTTACCGGCTGAAACTCCTCGTTTGGCGTAATGATCTGAACTCATGAAACTAGAATTTTTTGCTGATACAAATGTAGGCTTATTGCAGCATTTGTCCACGTGGACTTATTAACAGTTTTATCGGAACTACCGCAACTGTTTTGGCGTTTTACTCAAGATAAAATGAGAGATAAAAATGGCTAAAGGAAATTTCCATTCTTTAATTAATCAAGATAAGCCTTTGTTAGTTGATTTCTTTGCTACCTGGTGTGGACCTTGTCAGGCTGTGGGTCCTATTTTGAAAGAGGTTGCGAATCAAGTCGGTGAGAAGGTCAAGATTATTAAGATAGATATTGATAAGAATCCTGCATTGGCTAATCAATTTCAAGTACGAGCAGTGCCGACTATGATGCTTTTTCAAAATGGACAAGTTAAATGGCGTCAATCAGGCGTTGCTCC
>JAFMKE010000050.1 GCA_017853115.1 Verrucomicrobiota bacterium | reverse complement strand
AAGCAGCATTTTTTTAAACAGTTTTTTAGCGGTGCATTGATTGCTTTGGTTATGACTGGCTTGGATCAGGATATGATGCAGAAAAATTTGACCTGTAAAAATGTTGGCGAAGCGCAAAAGAACATTTTTAGTATGAGCGTGCTTTTGTTGCCTATCAACTTTCTTTTTCTTTGCATGGGTGCCATGTTGTTTATGTATGCGCAGGCCAAAGGTGTTTTAATTCCCGACAGAGCGGATTATTTGTTTCCGGAGATTGCCTTAAATCATTTTCCTGTTGTTGTAGGAATTGTTTTCCTTCTAGGTTTAATTGCCGCAGCTTATTCCAGTGCCGATTCTGCATTGACTTCCCTGACCACCGCTTTTTGTGTTGATTTTTTGGGTATGCATAAGAAGGAAAAGGCAAGCGATAAGCAAACAAGGCTTTTCGTTCATATAGCATTTTCAATAATCATTGTATTGGTCGTATGGCTTTTTGATTCTTTAGGTGATGATAGCGTAATCGCTAATATTTTCAAATTCGCTGGCTATACCTATGGCCCTTTACTGGGTTTGTTTATGTTTGGCTTATTTACCAAAAAGCAGCCGAGTGATGTGTGGATTCCGCTTGTTTGCTTGATTTCGCCGGTAGTGACCTACTTTGTATCTGTTTATTCTCCCGAATTTTTGGGCTATACCTTTGGTTATGAATTACTGCTCGTTAATGGAGGATTTACCTTTCTGGGTCTCTGGTCGATAAGTAGACAAAACAATGAACACGAAAGAAGATGACAAATAAACCGAGAAAAAGTTGGACAGAAGTTAAAGCAAAATCCAGTTGGACTATGTTTAAAATCATGAGCGAATTCGTGGAAGGTTTTGACAGGATGGAAGCGATTGGGCCTTGTATTTCAATCTACGGTTCAGCTCGATTAAAAGAGGATGATAAGTATTATCAAATGGCGGTGAAGGTGGCTGAGCGTTTAGCGGAAGAAGGTTATGGTATCATCACAGGTGGAGGTCCTGGCATTATGGAAGCAGGAAACCGAGGTGCCCATAATGTAGGTGGTAAGTCGGTGGGTTTAAACATTGATTTACCTTTTGAGCAAAGCTCAAATCCATACGTCGATCATGATAAAGACATCATGTTCAATTACTTTTTTGCCCGTAAAGTGATGTTTGTAAAATATGCTCAAGCATTTGTGTTATTGCCGGGTGGTTTTGGTACGATGGATGAATTGTTTGAAACATTAACCTTGGTACAAACCAAGAAGATTGATCGCTTTCCTATTATTTTGATGGGAAAAGATTTCTGGAGTCCAATGATGGATTGGATAAAGAAAACGATGGCAGAGGATTACAAAACGATCAGTCCTGGTGATTTGGATTTAATCCATTTGACCGATGATGTTGAAGAGGTAGTTGATGTGATTGCTGAATTCTATAAGCAAGCAAGCCTTCGACCAAATTTCTAAACTTAAAATGTTAGCTTTAGAACAACTCAAATTTCATTAAGCGGCATTCTAGCTTGCCATTGAAGAGCTTTATTTTCGCTGCTGTCCGCAGACCGATGTGTTTTCTTGCTTCAACATTACTAGATATAATCCATGCCGTCCATCCTTTAAAGTGATGTTTCAGGTGGTCCCCAATTCGCTCATAAAACTCATTGATGTGTTCATCTTTGATGCGCTCATCGTAGGGGGGATTTAAGAAAATTACCCCTTCTTTTTCTTTCGGTTTATACTTAAAAAAATCGCCTTGCTGAAGGTGGTGAATGGGTTTGAATCCCGCGCGAACCATATTTTCTTTCGCCAAGTTAAAGGCTTTACCGTCGATTTCAATGCCAATAATATTCGGATATTCATCCTTGATATTTTCTTCAGCTTCCGCTTTGATTTTATTCCAAAGAGTCTCATCGAAATTTGGCCAATTCATGAAGCCAAAATTTCTTCGGTCGAAGCCGGCAGGTTTGTTGTTGGCCCGCATTAATGCTTCAATTGTCAGGGTGCCCGATCCACACATGCCATCTACAAAGGGCATTTTTTTATCCCAATTGCTCAAGGCTATCATGCCCGCAGCGAGTACTTCGTTTAACGGAGCAGCACCACCGTCAAAACGATATTTTCGTTTGTGTAATGAGGCATTACTCGCATCAATGGAAATCTGAACATCGGTGCCTCGGATATGAAGGGAAAATACATAGTTGGGGTGCTTGATATTGACATCCGGGCGCTTGTTGTTTTCATGTTTACGAAACCAATCACAGATGGCATCTTTTACCTTTAAGCTCGCATATAAACTATGTGTAAACACATCCGAACTTACCACAGCATCTATTTTAAATGTATCCTGTAAAGTCATTTTTGACCCCCAGTCAAACTCCATGACGCGGTCGTAGAGTTCCTGTTCATTAGCAGCTGAAAAGGTGTAGAAAGGTAAAATTACACGAATGCAAAGTGTACTATGCAGGTGTATTTTATACAAGGCTTCGAGATCAGCTTCAAAACTGACCGCCCGATTTAAGGGCTCTATATTTTTTGCACCAAGACCTTGTAACTCTTGAGCAAGGACTTCTTCAAGTCCAAACTGTGTTTTGGCAATGTAATGCTCCATTGGCGCAAAGGTAGGGATTTAAGCCGTACGCTTTTACCCCTTCCAAACTACTTTTTTCTCAATCTTTGAAATTCTTCGGCCAGGTGCTTTTTCATCTTCATTAGGAATACCCAGATAGAGAAAGCCTAAAACTTTATCGGCCTCTTCGAACCCCAAATATTGGCGCATTTCATCAGAGAAAGTCATTCCTCCGCTGTGAATGTATGCCGCAAATCCAAGCGCACTGGCGGCCAACTGCATATTTTGTACAGCCATGGCCGTGGACTGTAATTCCTCGATTTCAGGAATTTTCGGGTTAGCCCCTCGTTTGTTGATGATCGCAATAATATGAGAAGTGGTTTGCGCGCGATTAATCAATTTATCATAACTCACTTGCTTGAACTTATCTTCTGCGGTACTTGCCTTGTACATATCGGCGTGATCTTTCGCAAATTTGTGCTTAGCATCACCCGTAAAAACTACGAAGCGCCACGGTTCTGTATAGCCGTGCGTTGGCGCCCAATTGGCACATTCTAAAATTCGCCAAATATCCGCATCACTAATGGTCCCGGTTATACATTGCTCTGGTTTAATAGTACGTCTATGGTGTATGTTGTCAATGACAACTGTCGCTTTATCTATCATATAGGAGCCTTTAGTTATTCGTAGAACACCGAAATCTCATCTAATGTTTTTCTTTCCAGTTTGGGTACTTCACAATTCTTTGCAGGATAACCGACAGGAATTAAAAGGAAGGCTTTTTCATTCTGTGGGCGTTGAAGCACATCCACGAGAAATTGCATTGGGCTAGGCGTATGGGTGAGAGCAACAAGACCAGCATGATGGATAGCACTGAGCAGCATGCCACAGGCAAGACCGATAGATTCATTGATATAATAATTCTTCTTTTTTTCACCGTCGACCAAATCGAAGGCTTTTCGAAACACTACAATTAGCCAGGGTGCGTCGGTCAACATGGGTTTTTGCCAGTCAGTATCGAAGGGCTCAAGATCCTTGAGCCATTGTTCACTCATACGTTTCGTGTAGTTAAGGTATTCTTCTTTTTCTGCAGCCTCCCGGATAGCTAGTTTTAGTTCGGTATTAGAGACTGCACAAAAGGTCCAGGGTTGCTTATGTGCCCCGCTTGGCGCCGTTCCCGCCGTAAGAATAATATTTTGGATGACCTCCTTCGGTACTTCTTTTGTATCAAAGTGTCGGACACTCCTTCGGTTGTTCATCTGCTCGTAAAAAGAGCGACTTTTTTGTAGTTGTGCCTCTTCTGTGACTTCTTGGTATACCAGTGGAATAAATGCTTGTGAATTCATGGAATGAATATAAGGAAGTTCATGAAACCTGCATAATGCGGTTGAAATAGCCTATTTTTGATAGTCAGAAACAGATAACAGATGAAAGCAGCAGTATTAGTTAAGAATAGTTCAGCCAATGATTCCTTTGAGATTCGTGAAATAGAAAAACCCAAAGCGGAAGAAGGACAAGTCTTAATCAAAGTAGAAGCTTTCGGACTAAATTTTGCCGATATCATGGCAAGGCAAGGGATTTATCAGGATTGTCCACCACTGCCGGCAGTTATCGGTTATGATGTAGTTGGAGAAGTAGTTGAGATTGGTTTAGGCGTGGATAACGTGCAGGTAGGCGACCGGGTGACAGCCATGACCCGCTTTGGCGCATACGCAGAGTATGCGATTACGGATTATCGAGCTTGTGCAAAAATTACAGAAGCGTATCCGATTGGGAAAGCAACAGCGCTGACTACGCAATATTGTACGGCTTACTATTGCTTGGAAGAAATGCTGAATTTGTATCCTGGCGATAAGGTGTTGATTCATGCAGCTGCAGGAGGTGTTGGAACGGCTTTGGTGCAGTTGGCCAAACATAAAGGCTGTGAAATATTTGGAACGGCAGGTTCAGCTGAGAAATTGGAGTATTTACGAGAATTAGGGGTCGACCACCCAATCAATTATAGAAGTAGTGATTTTGAGCAAGAAGTTAGAAAGTTAGCCGGTGATGGTGGGCTTGATGCAGTTTTTGATCCTGTTGGAGGTGATTCGGTGAAGAAAGGACTTCGCTTATTAGGTTCGGGAGGACGTATTGTTCTTTTTGGTGCTTCGTCTATGACAGGAACTAACGTCTTTGGCAAAATTAGTGCGGGTTTGGGTTTTGGCTTTTATCATCCAGCCGAGTTTATGATGGCAAGCAAATCGATGATTGGAGTGAATATGTTGCGCATTGCTGACAACCGACCGATGGTCTTGAAGCGTTGTTTGGAAAAGGTGGTGCAACTTGTCGAGGATGGCGTCCTTGATCCAACCGAAGCAAAAGTTTTTCCGATTGAAGAACTAGCCGAAGCACATGAATTCTTAGAGGGAAGAAAAAGTATCGGTAAGGTCAGTGTGAAGTGGTAAATAGATCTTGCTTGGTGAAGACTAAGTTTTGCGTTATGTTTATTTAGAACTCATATCCAATATCTCTTCGGTAGTATTTCCCTTCAAACGAAATGTTTTCCGCTTGATTTTTGGCTTTAGCTAAGGCACGATGTAAATCATCGCCCAATGCACTTACGGCTATGACGCGCCCACCACTGCTGAGCAAGTCATTATCGCTCATTTTTGTTCCTGCATGAAAAACGATAGTGTCCGCATCCTCCGGAATATGAATTGTTTTGCCTTTTTCATAAGCTTCAGGATAGCCCCCCGAAGCTAATATTACCGTTGCACCGTGCATTTCACTATGTTGAACAATGGCTTCATCGAGCTTTCCTTCCGCACACTGATTTAATAGTTCTACCAAGTCATTTTCCAAGCGAGGCAGCACAATTTCTGTTTCAGGGTCACCCATCCGGCAATTGTATTCAATCACATAAGGCTCTTTATTTACTAGAATTAAACCGATGTAAATAAAGCCCTTATACACGATTTCCTCAGCCTTCAAGCCTTGGATAGTAGGTTCAATAATTTTTGTTTTTACTTTTTCCATCAATTGGTCATCCACAAAGGGAACAGGTGATATAGCGCCCATGCCTCCTGTATTTAGCCCTTGATCCCCTTCACCAATTCGTTTGTAATCTTTGGCGTTAGGCAATAAAACATAGTTGGAGCCATCGCTTAAAACGAAAATGGAAAACTCAATACCTTTTAAAAACTCTTCGATAATCACTTTACTACTGGCATCGCCAAACTTAGCCTCACTAATCATTTCCCGCAAGGTATCTTTCGCATCCGTTTTACTTTCTGTAATTACTACGCCTTTACCTGCTGCCAAACCGTCAGCCTTTAATACAAAAGGAGCTTTGTTTTCGTCGATAAATTGAAAACCTTCTTCAAGGTTTTTTTCGGTAAACTCATTGAATGCTGCTGTTGGAATATTATGCCGCTGCATGAAATATTTGGCAAAGCTCTTACTGCCCTCCAGTTGTGCGCCAAGTTTGGAAGGACCGATGACTATGATGTGCTTGGTTTCAGCATCGTTCTGGAAGAAATCATAAACGCCTTCTACTAATGGAACCTCAGGTCCCACAACAATCATATCTATTTTTTTCTCTAAAGCAAAACGTTTAAGGGCTGGAAAATCGCTAAGATTAAGTTGAATGTTTTCCGCAATTTGGGCAGTCCCTCCATTGCCTGGAGCCACATATAGGCCCTCACATTTTTCACTTTGTTTCAACTTCCATGCAAAGGCATGTTCTCTTCCTCCTGAGCCTAATATCAGTATTTGCATAAGTTTGATAGCTTTTGCGCAAAAGTAGGGCTTTGCGCCAAAATTACCGATTTATTGTCGTGGAATGTTTTTTGAAAGAAGCTAGCCATTGAGTAACCTCAAGTTGTTGTCTCTTTTTGTTTGTGCAACCACGTGAAAGGTGTATTTTTACGTATTCTAAATGTTAGATAATTACAATGGCAAATTTTGTAGAAAAGATATTCGGTAAAATTTTCGGAAACAAGCACGAAAAGGATATTAAAAAAATCCTTCCAATTGTGGATGAAATTAATGCTGAATACGAAAAACTTAAGTCAGTAAGCAATGATGAATTGCGCGGAATGACGGGTGTTTTTCGTGAAGAAATAAAAAATCACCTGCAAGAAATCGAAGGGAAAATCGAAGACTTACAAAAGCACATTGAATCGAATCCGGATATGGATATCGACGAAAAAGAGCTTGTCTACGACCAAATAGATGAACTCAAGCTAGAGAAAGATAAACAAGTAGAGGAAGTTCTTGAACGTATTTTACCGCGTGCTTTCGCCGTTGTCAAAGAAACCTCGCGACGTTTTAGTGAAAACACAACGATCAGTTCTACCGCTACAGCGTTAGATCGCGATTTAGCGGCAAGCGGTGATTTTGTCGAAATTACAGGATCTAGTGCGGTTTATAAAAATAGTTGGCAAGCTGCAGGAGCTGAAGTGAAGTGGAATATGGTTCACTACGATGTACAGCTTATTGGGGGTATCGTTTTGCACGAAGGCAAAATTGCCGAGATGCAAACCGGGGAAGGTAAAACGCTCGTTTCAACCTTACCAGCCTATTTAAATGCATTGCCGGGCTTAGGTGTTCACATTATTACTGTGAATAATTATTTAGCTATTCGTGACTGCGAATGGAATGCTCCAATATTTAATTTCTTAGGCATCAAAGTGGATTGTATCGATCGCTATCGTCCACATTCAGCCGAGCGTATTGCGGCCTACAAGGCGGATATTACTTATGGAACAAATAATGAATTTGGATTTGATTACCTGCGCGATAACATGTTGCGAAACGCAGACGAGTTAGTTCAAGGCAAGTTGCATTATGCAATGATTGATGAGGTAGATTCCGTGTTGATTGATGATGCGCGAACGCCCTTGATTATTAGTGGACAGGTTGACAGCAATGATGAACAACAGTTTTATGAATTAAAGCCAAGAATTTCGAAGTTAGTAGAAGCACAAAAGCAGTTGGCGACAAAATTCTTAAATGATGCCAAGCGACAAATAAAAGCTGGTGATACAGGTGTTCAGCCGGGAGAAGGGGGATTTGCATTGTTACAAACCTATCGTGCCCTTCCAAAGAACAAACCGCTAATTAAATTCTTGAGTGAGCAAGGGATTAAGCAGATTCTACAAAAGACAGAAAACTACTACATGCAAGACCAAAGTAAGGAAATGCATATTGTAGATGAGGATTTGTTGTTTGTTATCGAGGAAAAGCAAAACTCGGTTGAGTTAAAAGAAAAAGGGATTGAACTAATTACTGCTGGTGGTGAAGACAAAGATTTCTTCGTAGTTCCTGATGTAGGAGCCATGGTTGCTGAAATTGACAAGTCGAGCAAAAGCGATGACGAGAAGATGGAAGCGAAGGAGAAATTGATGAGCGACTACGCCATTAAAACCGAACGACTGCACTCTATCCAACAATTGCTTAAGGCCTACACGCTATTCGAAAAAGACATTGAATATGTGGTGATGGATGGCAAAGTGAAAATTGTTGATGAGAACACCGGGCGTATCATGGATGGTCGTCGTTTCTCTGATGGTTTACACCAGGCCTTGGAATCTAAAGAAAATGTAAAGGTAGAAGCGGCTTCTCAAACCATGGCCACCATTACCTTACAGAACTTCTTTAGAATGTACCACAAATTGAGTGGTATGACGGGTACTGCCGAAACAGAAAGTCAGGAGTTTTGGGATATCTATAAGTTGGATGTGGTGGTTATACCTACCAATAAGCCTATTCAGCGAAAAGATGAAGATGATTTAATTTATCGAACAACGAGAGAGAAATTTAACGGCATTGCCGATGAGATTCAAAAGTTGACAGAGGCGGGAAGACCAGTTCTAGTTGGTACTACTAACGTGGAGGTGTCTGAGTTGATTAGCCGTATGTTAAACATGAAAGGCATTAAGCATCAAGTATTGAATGCCAAGCAACACCAACGTGAAGCGGATATTGTAGCTGAAGCAGGACGTGCGGGTGCGGTTACTATTGCAACGAACATGGCAGGTCGTGGTACGGATATTAAGTTGTCTCCTGAGGTTATCGCTGCAGGCGGTTTAGCAATTATTGGTTCAGAGCGTCACGACTCACGTCGTATTGACCGTCAGTTAAGGGGTCGTGCGGGTAGACAGGGAGATCCAGGATCATCTCAATTCTTCATCTCTTTGGAAGATAAGTTGATGCGTTTGTTCGGATCAGAGAATATGGCGAAGTGGATGGACCGTTTAGGATTCAAAGAGGGTGAAGTGATTCAGCATTCGATGATTACTAAGAATGTGGAGACGGCTCAGAAGAAAGTAGAGGAAAACAACTTTGGTATTCGTAAACGTTTGCTGGAATACGATGATGTCATGAACATGCAGCGTGAGGTAATCTACAAGAAAAGAAGAAATGCCTTGTTTGGCGAGCGACTTTCAGTTGACATTATGGATGCTTTCCATGGCTTGTGTGAAGAGTTGGTTCTTGGCTATCAAAGCACAGAAGACTACGAAAACTTTAAACTGAATTTGATTCTCTTCTTCGGTATGGAATCGAAAATTACCGAACAGGAGTTTTTGAAGAAAAGTGCTGATGAATTGACGATGCAACTCTACAACGAGGTAAGAGCCTTATACACAGAGAAATCTAAACGCATCATGGAGCGCACCTTGCCAATATTTAAGCAAATTCACCGCGATAGAGGAGAAACAGTGAAGAATATTGTGGTTCCATTTACTGACGGTAAGAAAGCGCTGAATATTTTAACGCCTTTAGAGAAGAACTTACAAACTGAAGGTAAACAAATCATCACAGAGTTTGAGAAGAACGTGTCTTTGGCCATGATCGATGAAAGCTGGAAACACCACCTTCGCCGAATGGATGATTTGAAAAAAGAGGTTCAAAATGCTTCTTTAGAACAAAAAGATCCTTTATTAATTTATAAGTTGGAAGCCTTTGAATTGTTTAAAGGTTTGGCATCTGAAATTAATCGCAATGTTGTTTCGTTCCTGTTTAAAGGAAATATTGCAACACCTGATGCGCAAAATGTAAAAACTAATCAAGAAGCGCAGCGTACGAATTTAGATAACCTACAAACTTCAAGAAATGAAGCGCCAGATCAAAATGGTGCAGAAAACCAAGAGCGTAGAGTGGCGGAGCCAGTGCGAGCGCAACCCAAGGTCGGCCGAAATGAACCATGTCCTTGTGGCAGCGGAAAGAAATACAAAGCATGTCACGGTAAAGCGGATTAAAATTGTCGTAAATGAAAATGAATCAACGCATAGAGCACACTATTTTGAAGCCCGATACGATGGAGTCGGACATAAAAAAGCTATGTGAAGAAGCTATTGAACATGGGTTTTTTGGCGTTTGCGTCCCTCCCTACTTTGTTAAGCATGCTTCAATAATATTGAAAGATTCTTCCATTAAAATAGTAACGGTTGCTGGTTTTCCTTTGGGCTACAATACCACTCCGGCAAAAGTAGAGGAAGCTCGAAAGGCAATGGATGAAGGGGCTCATGAGATAGATATGGTGATGAATATCGCGGCTTTGAAGAATAATGATTTAAACTTCGTGCAAAATGATATTCAATCTGTAGCTACGCTGGTTCAATTGAAAGGTTGTAAGTTGAAAGTGATTATTGAAACGGCCTTACTTAGCAATGATGAAAAGGTGAAGGCCTGTGAAATATGTGCCAAGGTTGGAGTGGATTTTGTCAAAACCTCAACAGGTTTTGCTTCGAGCGGGGCAAAGCTTAAAGACATTGAGTTGATGCGAAAGAATTTACCCGCAAACATCAAGATAAAAGCATCGGGTGGAATCAAAACCAAGGAACAAGCGAAGGACTTGGTAAAGGCAGGGGCAGATCGCTTGGGTACAAGTTCTGGACCGGATTTAATTGAATAGCAGCTTATGAGAACACTACTTTTTTTAATGATTGGCTTGATGGGGTTTGGTATTCAGGCACAAACCACGATTCGAGTGAACGACAAAGTGAGTCTGGAAAGCGATATGGATTTGGCGTTTTTATTGGATGCACATTTGGATAAGAATATACATTGCGATTATAGTCAGGGCTTCCGTATACAAGTGATGAACAGCAGCAATCGCTCAGAGGTTTACGAAAAGAAAGCAGAGGTATATACTATTTTCAATACCCATAAAGGGTACATTGTGTATGACCAACCGTATTACAAATTGAGAATCGGCGATTTTAAAACCAAACTGGAAGCACGGAAATTCCTGGAGGAGGTGATTACTAAGTTTTCTACGGCTTTCATTGTTAAAGACGAGATTAAAATCAAATAGCTCGCAATACCCATGGATTTACTCACCTCGATTAAAGCATTTGCCAAAGACTTACACCCTCGATTAGTGGAGTGGAGGAGGCACCTGCATGCACACCCTGAATTGTCTTTTGAGGAATTTAATACATCTGAGTTTATATGTGCTATTTTAGACGAATATGGTATCACCTATACGCCTCGTGTGGCCAAAACAGGAATAATTGTGCTCATTAAAGGTAAGAATCCTGATAGTAAGTGCATTGCATTACGCGGAGACATGGATGCCTTACCCATCGAAGAAAAGAATCAATTGGATTATGCTTCGACAAAGCCGGGAGTTATGCACGCCTGCGGACATGATTTCCATACAACCAATATCTTGGGTGCAGCGATTATTTTAGAAAAATTTAAACATGCCTTCGAAGGAACGGTAAAAGTAATTTTTCAGCCCTCTGAAGAAAAAATACCTAGTGGCGCTCCAGCTATGATTGCAGCAGGCGTTTTGGAAAATCCGAAAGTGGATGCCATCATTGGCTACCATGTGTCACCTGAATTGTCAACCGGAAGCTTTGGATTTCGCGCAGGCCAACTTATGGCTTCCGCAGATGAGATATACCTCACCGTCAATGGGAAAGGTGGTCATGCTGCTTTTCCTGATCAGCTAATTGACCCTGTTCTTACCACCGCACAGCTATTACTCAATTTACAACAAGTGGTGAGTCGCAGGAAAAGTCCTTTTGAACCGGCTGTTTTATCTTTTGGCAAGTTAGAAGCTAAGGGGGCAACCAATATTATACCTAATGAAGTGCAAGTAGCTGGAACATTACGCGCCATGAATGAAGATTTTCGGTTTAAAGCGCATGAATGGATTAAACAAATTTGTGAGGAAACAGCTGCAGCCAATGGAGCAAGTTGTGAAGTGAACATTGTGGTAGGTTACCCTTTTGTCAAAAACGACGAAGATTTAACCCAACGAATGATAAATGAAGCCGAAACTTTTGGTAGCGAAATAGCGATTCATGAAATACCTGCCCGAATGGGAGCAGAAGACTTTGCCTACTACTCACAGGAAGTTCCTGCCTGCTTTATTCGAGTGGGAACGGGCAATTCGGAGAAAGGCACAACACATGGTTTGCACACCAATCAATTTAATGTCGATGACGACGCCTTATTGCACAGTTCCGCTTTGATGGCATGGATGGCAATAAATGCATAAAAAAGCAGTTTTATCTCAAACACCTAATCAATGAAGTTAAACCTCCCTATCCGAGTACAAGATATCGCCGAAAAGTATAAGGCAAAGATTATTGGAAATGAGGAAGCGGTTGTGGGCAGTTTGAATGAGATTCATAAGTTAACCGAAGATAGTTTAACTTTTGTAGACCACCCTAAGTATTTTAAGCGGGTACTGGATAGTATAGCTCCGGTTATTTTAATTAACGAAGAAGCCAATTGTCCGAAAGGAAAAACTTTATTAGTTGTAGATAATCCTTTTGAAGTATATAATGATTTGGCTTTAAATGCTCGTCCTTTTATACCTTCTAGTCAGATGATTTCTCCTTTGGCTGAAATTGGCGAAGGGACGATTGTGCAACCGAATGTGTTTGTTGGCAACCATGTCAAAATTGGTAAGAATTGTATCATTCATCCCCATGTTACAATTTACGATTATAGCGAAATAGGAGACAATGTCATCATCCATGCCAATACAACTATTGGCGGGGACGCCTACTACCTTCACAAGAAAGGTGCGGCATATGAAAAAATGCATACTATCGGTCGGGCTATCATTGAAGATGATGTAGAAATAGGTTCGTCTTGCACCATTGACAGTGGTGTTTCAGGCGATACAATTATTGGAAAAGGCAGTAAGCTCGATAGCCAGGTGCATATCGGGCATGGTGTGATCGTAGGAAAAAATTGCTTACTTGCTGCTCAAGTGGCAATTGCCGGTAAATCAACAATAGGCAATGAAGCTATTCTTTATGGTAAAGTGGGTGTCTCTAAAGACATACATATAGGAGAAAAAGCAATTGTTTTGGCCTCATCGAATGTCGATAAAGATTTGGAAGCTGGAGGTACTTACTTCGGCTCACCCGCCATTAATGCCCGCGACAAATGGAAAGAGATGGCCATTGTGCGGATGTTGCCTAAGCGTTGGGGGCAGATCGTTTTT
>JAFMKE010000187.1 GCA_017853115.1 Verrucomicrobiota bacterium | reverse complement strand
AAGCCCTAGAATCTCTATATTTACACCAGCTTTATTCGGGAGGGATTAGGTAAGTTGGTTTAACTGATTTTTTTAAGTTTTTTGTAATTAAAGCTTGTTCTGGCATGATGAGAATTTCTTGTTTGTTGAGGTATGTTGTTATTGCGCTGATGCTTGTGTGGTTTAAAACAAGTTATTCGCAGTGCAATATAAATATTAGTCCAAATTCTCCTGTTGTCTGTCCATCGCAAACTACACCGCTAACCGTTAATATTTCAGGTGCATCTGGCCCTTTAAGTTACAGCTGGAGTGGAGGGCCGATTATTGGGTCTGATTCCAATCGATCGGTAAATGTAAATCCCTCGTCTTCGACTTTTTATATTGTAGAGGTATATTCTCCAAATGATACTTGCGTAGATAGTATCGAGGTTGTTGTTGATTCTCCTATTCAGCCGCTATTCTCTATTGATAGTAACGGAGTTTGCTCAAATGTACCTATCGACTTCAGTGTGAATAACCCTCAATCAGGGACAAGCTATTCTTGGCAGTTTGGTGATAGCTCGACCGCTTCTGGAGTAAATACCAGTCATACCTATAATGCGGTGGGTTCAACCTCACAAAATTTTACTGTAACACTTACCTCAACAAATCAATTTGGTTGCGTAGCGTCTTCAACACAGTTCGTTACGGTTGAAGGTTTGCCGGATGCTTTTCTTTTTGATCTCAATAATAGTCCTGAATTTATAAATTGTAATCAAGGGAATTTTACACTTTCGGTTGGTAATGGCTCTTCTACTGAATCTACTAATACAAGTTATGAAATTAATTGGGGGGACAATTCTACAAGCTCCTTATCCGCTCCATTTCTTACTATAGATCATACTTACACCACTCAAGGTGAGTTCATAATCGATTTAATTGTAACAGGCCAAAATGGCTGTATTGCCTCTGCGAACTACGAAGCTTACAATGGCACTAATCCCGGAGCAGGAATTGGTAGTTTTGGAAATACTTTAGGATTATGTACTCCTTCTACTATTCCCTTCGAAATCACATCAGTATCAAATAATTCACCGGGGACAGTATATACAATTATATCAAGTGACGGTTCGCCGAATCAAGTGTTTAATCATCCGCCACCGGATACTTTTTTTCATACCTTTAATCAGACATCTTGTGGATTTCAATCTATATCTGAAACTAATTCCTTTTATTTTGAAATTCTTGCGGAGAACCCATGTGCAGTTACGAGTGGATTTATTCAATCGATTACTGTAAACTCATCTCCTGCAGCAGATTTTTCAATGCCTGATTTTGAATGTGTTAATCAACCTGTAGACATTATTAATCAATCAGACGCAGGAAGTTTTATAAGTCAATTCGTTTGCGATAGTTTAGGAATTCCCAATTGGATCATTAGTCCTTCCACGGGGTGGTCTCTCATCGCGGGTAACTTAGGAATCAATCCCCCATTTATAAATAACCCAAACTCTTGGGGATCTGATATCATTACACCCGTGTTTACCCAGCCTGGGGAGTATGATATAACTTTGATAGTTAGAAACCGAAGTAATTGTGGTGCTGATACTGTTACAAAATCAATCTGTATTCAACCTATTCCTATTGCTGGTTATTTCTATTCTCAGACACAATCTTGTGCTTCCAGTATTGTCAGTTTTGTTGATACCTCCAATTATCTTTTAGATACTTGTGGTCAGCGTGAAGTGGTCTGGTCCGTAGCGCCTACAATCAATTCATGTAGTTTATCAGGTAGTTATAATTTCATTAATGGAACAAATATTAATTCTGTAAATCCAGAAATTGAGTTTTTGGGAGCTGGAGAATATACGGTAACACAAACCATCACAAACCCATGTGGTACCGATTCATATAGCGATGTGATTATTGTTAAAGGCGAGCCAATTGTTTCCATCAATCCGATTAATGATGTCTGTGCGAATGAACTTGCAATTAATCCAAGTGCCACCATCCAAAATTGTTTGGGTGATTCATCTAATTATAGTTGGAGTTTTCCCGGAGCGAGTCCATTGAATTCGAATGTTTCTAATCCCTCAAATGTTTTCTACCCTTCGACTGGAACGTATACCATTACTTTAGTTTTTAATAATGAATGTGGTGCAGATACAGCTCAAGAGAGTTTTACGCTTGTTCCTTTTCCTTTTGCGAATGCGGGTGAGGACACTACAATTTGTTTTGGCGAAAGTGCGACTCTTGGAGGTGTTCCGGCGGCTACCGGGGGAAATGGGGTTTATTCCTACAATTGGATTACCGCACAAAATATTGCCAATCCTATCGTAACTCCTTCAACATCAACTACATATATTTTGGAGGTGACTTCAGACAATTGTGTAGGGCAGGATACGGTTAATGTGACGGTAAATCCTTTGCCAGTTGTTCTTACCTCACCCGATGTAGGGATTTGTATTAATGATAGCACGCAATTAACGGCTAGTGGAGGGGTGAGTTACAGTTGGAGTCCGAGTGTGGGCTTGTCGGATACGAGTGTGAGTAATCCGATGGCATCACCAGCAGTTACGACGACGTATACGGTATTGGTTACTGATAGCAATGGATGTCAGAATACGGAGGTAGTAACGGTAACGGTGAACCCATTACCATTAGTTACTGTATCGCCAGATACGTCGATTTGTTTAAATGATAGCACCCAGTTGACGGCAACTGGAGGGATTAGTTACATTTGGACACCATCTGCAGGGCTATCAGACGCAAGTATCAATAATCCTACTGCATCACCGAGCGATACAACAGTTTATACTGTTAATGTTACGGATGTCAATGGATGCGAGAATACAGATAGCGTGACCGTGGCTGTTAACCCGCTTCCAGTGGTTATTACATCACCTGATGTGGCTATTTGTATTAATGACAGTGCGCAGTTAACGGCTAGTGGAGGTGTGAGTTACAGTTGGAGTCCGAGTGTGGGCTT
>JAFMKE010000003.1 GCA_017853115.1 Verrucomicrobiota bacterium | reverse complement strand
TGAATGCGTTGTATCATGTTTTTCCAATTAGTTTGTAAAGATACGAGTGAAAATAACTTGAGACAAGCTAAAAAAGAAACCAAACACCCTTAATAATGTTATAGTCCTATCACGGTTTAGTTTTGAACGCTAAAATGAATTCAAGCGCTTGTTAAGGAAAGCCATATATTTGCGCACGATCATGAACGAGGATTATCCGAAACGACTTTTTTTAGAGATTGCCTACGATGGCACAAACTACTTCGGTTGGCAGCGGCAGCCTGAATTCGCCTCTGTTCAAGAAGCCATCGAACAGGTGCTCAGTCGCTTGTATGATCAAAACATCCAAGTAGTTGGTTGCGGTCGAACGGACACTGGGGTGCATGCCAAGCAATACTTCCTTCATTTCGACGCACCCAAGCATCGGGAAAACCTAGCTTTCATTTTACAGAAAATGTTTCCAAGCGATATAGGTATACTCAACATACATGAAGTGGAACCAGAAGCCCATGCTCGATATGATGCTACAGAACGAACGTATTGGTATTTCCTCGATGAAAATTATGATGTGTTTAGAAGAAATCAAGCTTGGTGGTATCCATTGAGCGATTTAAATACGGATTTAATCTATAAAGCTTGTGAACTGTTTACCCAGTACAACAACTACATAGCCTTATGTCGATTTAATCCCGAGTTAAGCAATCACCTGTCGCATGTTAGCCAAGCGGAATGGTGTTATTTCAAGCCTGAAAAACGAGTGATTTTCAAAGTGAAATCGAATCGTTATTTACGCAATCAAATTCGTAGAATGGTCGGCTGCCTGGTTGATATCGGACGAGAAAAAATCAGCCTAGAAGAATTAGAAAGTGCTTTGCGAGATGGTACAGAATTGAAGTACAAACCAACAGCTCCGCCGCAAGGGTTGTTTTTGTGGAATATAAAATACCCTTATGTCTAAGTCAGATTCCACAGGAGAAGCAATGGATATGAAATTATTATGGAAGGTGATTCAGCTCGCTTTCCCGTTTAAGTTCCTACTTATTGCTACGGTAGTGTACTCGCTTGTTTTGGCCATATTGGGTCCACTGCGTCCAGAATTGATTCAACGACTAATTGATGAAAACATCCTAGGCGCTGGAGATAATACGCAATTACTTGTAATTCTTATCATCCTGACTTTGATGGCTGAGTCAGTCTTGCGTTACTTTTTCATATATAGTAGTAATAAACTCGGACAGTCTGTGGTAAAAAATTTGCGAACAGCCGTTTTTAAGCATGTGTTAAGTTTGAATCTGAGCTACTTCGATAAAACACCGATTGGAACAACCACTACACGGACAGTTAACGATATTGAAACCATCAACAGCATATTCACCCAAGGCTTTATACAGCTTTTGGCAGATATACTCACTTTACTCATTATTGTCATCTGGATGTTTCTGAAAAGTTGGCAATTGGCACTAATTAGTTTGGCTGCCTTACCTTTTATGATTCTAAGCACTTACCTGTTTAAAGAAAGTGTAAAAAAAGCTTTTCAAAAAGTGAGAACGCAAGTTTCTTTGCTCAATGCCTTCCTACAAGAACATATTTCAGGTATGCGTCTTGTTCAAATCTTTGGGGCTGAACAACAAGAGTTTGAGAAATTCCGTGACATTAACGACCAGCACAAAGAAGCCAATGTAGAGGCGATATGGGCCTATTCCGTTTTCTTTCCAGTAGTTGAAATTTTACTTGCCGTTGCCATTGGATTGATGGTATGGTTGGGTGCAGACTTATTGATTCAGAATCACCTAACTACCAGTTTTGGCGCTCCAGCAGACGTTGGGTTAATCATTCAGTTTATTTTGTTGATTGGTCTACTTTTCCGCCCTATCCGATTCATGGCTGAGCGTTTTAACACGATGCAAATGGGATTAGTGGCCGCCCGAAGAGTTTTCATTTTATTGGATCGTAAAGATCGAATTGAAGACTCAGGAGCAATAAAAGATGTAGCAATAACTGGTAAAGTCGAATTCCGAGACCTTAGTTTTGCGTACAACGATGAAGATTACGTGCTTAAAAATATTTCATTTCAAATTCCAGCTGGTAAAACGCTTGCCATAGTAGGACAAACTGGCTCCGGGAAAAGCAGTATTATCAATATACTCAGTCGATTGTATACCTGGCAAAAAGGAGATATTTTCTTAGACGATACGAGTATTAAAGATTTTGATCTGAGATTTTACAGAAAACAAATCAGCACAGTACTTCAAGATGTTTTTCTCTTTTCTGGCAGTATCATGGATAATATCCGTTTGTTAGATGACAATATCACAGATGAAGATATAAAGAAAGCCGCCGCACTGATAGGGGCAGATGAATTCATTGAACAGCTGCCGAATGGCTATGAATACCAGGTAATGGAACGAGGGGCAACGCTAAGCTTGGGGCAAAGACAGCTCATCTCTTTTGTGCGCGCTTTAGTTTTTAATCCAAAAATCCTGGTTTTAGATGAGGCGACATCTTCAGTTGATACAGAAACAGAATATATTGTTCAAAACGCTATCGATAAATTGATAAAAAAACGCACTTCGATAATCATTGCCCACCGACTAGCAACCATTAGTAATGCCGATTACGTCCTCATGCTCGAAGGAGGTAAAATTGTAGATTACGGCCCCAGAGAAGAATTGCTCAGAAAGGAAGATGGTCCATTCAAAACCTTGTATAACAATTACTCAAAGCATTAGGTTCTCCAGCTAAGAGAGTTTACAAAAAGGTAATTAGCTGAATTTTATTTTTTAATAATAAAATAATCGGTAAAAATTTCCCATTCGCTGACATCTTGTCACAAACTTTTTACAGGCACAGACTTTGATTAGCTAGGGTGAATCAAAAGAAGTTAAATTATGCAACAAGGTAGTATACATGTACAAACGGAAAATATCTTTCCGATAATTAAGAAGTTCTTATACTCAGATCAAGACATTTTTTTACGTGAATTGGTATCAAATGCTGTAGACGCAACACAAAAGCTTGTCTTACTATCCAAAAAAGGTGACATCAAAGGTGACCTAGGAAGCACACAAATCGAAGTTAAGTTGGATTCGAAAGCGAAAACCTTAACTATCAGTGACAAAGGAATCGGAATGACCCAAGAAGAGATTGATAAATATATTAATCAAATCGCCTTCTCAAGTGCGGAAGAATTCATTGAAAAATTCAAAGGAATTGATGACAAAGCACAAATTATTGGTCACTTTGGCTTAGGTTTTTACAGTGCATTCATGGTAGCCGACCACGTAGAAATCTTAACCAAATCTTACAAGGATGCCCCTGCTTCAAAATGGTCCTGTGATGGTAGTCCAAACTACACGATTGAAGCAGCGGAGAAAACAGAACGCGGAACAGACATTGTACTGCACATTAATGAAGAATCTGAAGAGTTTTTGGAAGAAGCAAAAATTAAAAGTTTGCTAAACAAATATTGTAAGTTCTTGCCAATCGAAATCAAATTTGGAGAAGAAACTTACGAGGTAGCCTCAGGTAAAAAAGACGATGATGGTAAAGATGTTATGGAAACTAAAACCAAAGACCATATCATCAATAACACTGCTCCTGCATGGGTAAAGGCACCGAGTGATTTAAACGATGAAGATTATTTAAATTTCTACCGTGAATTATACCCGATGAGCGAAGATCCTATGTTTTGGATTCACCTGAATGTAGATTTTCCTTTCAAGCTAACCGGAATTTTATATTTCCCTAAGTTGAAGAAAACTTACGAAGTACAAAAGAACAAAATAGGCTTATACAGCAATCAGGTGTTCGTTACAGATAATGTAGAAAACATTGTACCTGAGTTCTTAACGATGCTACATGGGGTGATTGACTCTCCGGACATTCCGCTGAATGTATCGAGAAGTTATTTGCAAAGTGACAGCAATGTGAAGAAAATTACGGGCCATATCAGTAAGAAAGTATCAGATAAACTAGTAGAACTATTCAAAAAAGATCGAGAATCCTATGAGCAAAAATGGGAAAGTCTCGGTGTATTTGTCAAATATGGCATGTTGAGCGATGAAAAATTCTTTGATAGAACCAAGGATGCTTGCTTGTTAGAAAACATCGAAGGGCAGTTCAAAACCATTACAGAGTACGCAGAGCAAATAAAGCCATTACAAACGGATAAAAATGATAAGATCGTTCACTTATACTCCAATGATGTAGAAGGTCAGGATGCCTATATACAAGGAGCTGTGGCAAAATCGTACGACGTGTTGAAAATGGATGCACTAATCGATAATCACTTCATGCAGCAGCTGGAAATGAAAAATAGTGATTCGGTTTTCAAAAGGGTGGATGCAGACACACTTGATAAACTCATCGAGAAAGAAGATTCCATGGAATCTGTATTGAGTGAAAAAGAACAAGAGAAACTGAAAAAAGCTTTTGAAGAGGCTATCGAAGACAATAAAGTAACTGTTGAACTGAAGGCCCTATCTCCAGAAGATATGCCAGTGATGATAACACAAAGTGAATGGCTTCGACGAATGAAAGAGATGCAACAACTCGGTGGAGGTATGCCATTTATGGGTGATATGCCGGGCGGTTTGAATCTGGTTGTAAATACGAATCATCCCGTGGCAGGCAAATTGTTGAAAGCCAAGAAAAATCAAGGTGAATATATTGCTCAGCTCTACGACTTAGCATTGCTTGGTCAAGGTATGCTTAAAGGTAAAAAGCTGACAAACTTCATTCAACGAAGTGTAAAAGACTTGGCTGAATAAGTTAACATAGCTAGAGTAAAAAAAGCCGCTCCGAATGCTCGGAGCGGCTTTTTTTTCAATATTAAATTTAATTTCCTCCCGAAGGCACTTGATTCATCAAGTTTAGGAACTGATCTAGCTTAGGCATTACAACAATAACCGTTCTTCTGTTAGCCGCTTTCCCTTCAACCGTTTCATTACTTGTTTTAGGATTGTACTCCGAGCGACCACCTGCTGTCATTCTAGCAGGATCTACATCAAACTTATCTTGCAACACTTTAACCACGGAAGTTGCACGCATTGCACTTAAATCCCAGTTATCCTTGATAAGGCCCGAACCCGTGTAGGGCACATTATCAGTATGGCCTTCTACCAAAACATCATAATCTTCGTAATCATTAATGATTTTAGCCAATTTAGCTAGCACTAACTCTGCTGATGGCTGAACTTCATAGCTTCCCGTCTTATACAGTAATGCATCAGATAAAGAAATGAATACGACACCTTTAAGCACTTTTACATCAACGTCCTTATCATCGATATCGTCCAATGAACGTTTAAGCGAGTTCGAGATGTACAAATTCAACGAGTCATTCTTAAACTTACTATCAACCAATTTTTTAATGTAAGCGTTTGACTTATCTATCTCGTCTAACAACTTGGTAATGTTTGCAGAACCCTGTGTAGTGTTTTCAAGGCACGCCGCAAGCGACTTTTGCAAAGCATCATTCTGCTTTTGTGCTAAAGCAATATTATCTCTCAAACCGTCAGCAAGTACAGCGAGTTCTCCGTATTCCTTATCTCGCTCCATCAATTCTTTTTCAAATTCATCTGACTGCGATTGCAATTTTGAATATTCCTTTTTAGAAACACAAGCACTTAAAAAGCTCACCATGAGCACCCCTAGAATCAATTGTTTTGTTTTCATTTTTCTAAATAAATTTTTCACAAAAGTAAAAGAAGTTTAGCGTATTGTACAGTTGGGTTATCCACGCAGGTGCATTTTAAAATAAATTAACCAAAGATGAAATTTCAAACCCACCCTTATCGCTTGTTATTCATTTTTCGGAACGATTTGTTCAGGTTCCAAAGCCCAAAAAGGATTAGAACGTATATAAACAGTAGTAAGGTCTAATTTTATTGCGCTTTAGCGAATATTGTTTGGATATTTATTCTTACCTTTGCACTCCTATTTTTAAAAATGGAAAATAAATTTTTACAGGAGTTTAAAATTCCTTTTGTAGGAATGAAGACTAAGCTCTATCAGTTTGAATACCTGATTGGAGACCAATTCTTCGAAAACTTCCCGAAAAGCGACATCCAGCATTGTGATGTCGAAGTGAAAATTGATTTCGACCGAAGAGAGAACTTCTTTCTTTTGACTTTTTTTATTGATGGGAATGTGGAAGTTCCGTGTGATCGTTGTTCAGAGCCTTTTAAACAGGAAGTATTCGGCGATTACGAAATTGCTGTTAAATTTGGTGATGCGGACGAGATTGACAACAAAGATGAAGATGTAGTTTTCATCTCTAGGAATGATGATTTTATTGATGTTTCTAACTTAATCTATGAATTCATTGTATTAAGTATTCCACTTCGGTGCGTTCATCCAGAAGACAAGGATGGCCATTCGGCGTGTAATGTGGAAGTCATCAAGCAACTGAAACAAGAAGAAAAACCGAGTGTGGATCCAAGATGGGCTGCACTAGAAAAATTAAAGAATAAAAAGTAAACGATTATGGCACATCCTAAGCGTAAAATATCGAAGACAAGAAGAGATAAAAGAAGAACGCATTACAAAGCTACTGCG
Source organism: Verrucomicrobiota bacterium (assembly GCA_017853115.1). Taxonomy (GTDB): domain Bacteria; phylum Bacteroidota; class Bacteroidia; order Chitinophagales; family UBA8649; genus JAFMKE01. The sequence continues at coordinate 36,209 of JAFMKE010000003.1, read as the reverse complement.
CCTACTATTTCTATCTGTAGCAAAACGGGCGAAGCGCACATGCGTCACCGTGCTTACTTTGTAGATGGGGTTCTATACTACAGAGGCAAGCAGTTAACTGAAGCATAATCGCTAATATGTCAGCCCTTAAAGCTAGCATCACCGGTGTTGCAGCTTATGTACCTCCACATAAGCTCACTAATGCTATGCTTGAACAAATGGTGGACACCTCCGATGAGTGGATTGTAAGTAGAACGGGTATTCACGAAAGACGCATTCTCAAAGAAAAAAATTTAGCTACTTCAGACATGGGGGCTGAAGCTGTGAATCAATTGCTTGAAAAACGAGGAATTGACCCAAAAGAAATTGACCTCCTGATTTGCGCTACAGTAACTCCAGACATGCCATTTCCGGCTACCGCTAATTTAATTACTGATAAGTGTGGTCTCACGAATGCATTTGGTTACGATTTAGGCGCTGCGTGCTCAGGATTTCTTTTCGCCTTAGAAACAGGCCGGCGATTCATTGAAAGTGGGGCATACAAAAAAGTGATTATTGTCGGTGCCGACACCATGAGTTCTATCATCAACTATTCTGACAGAAATACATGTATCATTTTTGGAGATGGAGCAGGGGCTGTTTTGTTAGAACCTAGCGAAGACCCTACAATTGGTATTCAAGATAGCATACTCAAATCAGACGGATCAGGTGTAAATTACTTGCATCAAAAAGCTGGTGGATCATTAAACCCGGCAAGTAAGGAAACCGTTGAGCAGAATTTACATTGTGTTTATCAAGAAGGTAAACAAGTATTCAAATTTGCTGTGTCTGGAATGGCTGGTGCATGTCAAGACATTCTTGAAAAGAACGAGCTGAGCGCGGAAGATATCGATTGGCTAGTCCCTCACCAAGCTAACTTGCGTATCATTGAGGCCGCTCGTCAACGTATTAATCTAGCACCCGAAAAAGTGATGCTAAACCTACATAAATACGGTAATACCACAGCTGGCACGCTTCCTCTTTGTCTCGCGGAATGGGAAGACCAACTAAAAAAGGGTGACAAACTCATATTAACCACATTTGGTGGTGGATTCACCTGGGGCTCTATGTATTTAACTTGGGGCTACTCAAAATAAACCTAGGTCACTTAAGCTACTTTTTGAATTGTCATTTTACCCAGTTATGACAGCCCCGTTTCCAAAAAAACTATTACATTTACTCCCTTAAACTTTTATAAATTTTTATGGCATCAACATCTGACATCCGGAATGGATTATGCATCAATTTCAACCATGACATATATACTGTCGTGGAATTTCAACATGTAAAACCAGGAAAAGGACCAGCTTTCGTGCGTACCAAGTTAAAAAGTCTGACCTCTGGGAAAGTAGTCGATAACACCTGGCCGTCAGGACATAAAATTGATGAAGTACGAATTGAGAGAAGAAAATTTCAATACCTCTACAAAGATGACATGGGTTTTCATTTTATGAATAGTGAGTCCTTTGAGCAAGTAAGCATTCCTGAAAACCTAATCGAAAACAACGATTTATTGCTGGATGGCATGAACGTTGAAGCACTGTATAACGCAAATACAGATGAAATCTTAACTTGTGAACTACCCTCCTATGTAATTTTAGAGGTAACATACAGTGAGCCGGGTGTTAAAGGAGATACGGCTACTAACGCCACAAAACCAGCAAAACTTGAAACTGGGGCAGAAGTAAATGTACCTTTATTCATTAATGAAGGAGATAAAATAAAAGTGGACACCTCTACTCGAGCCTACATGGAGAGAGCAAAATAATTAAGCCAAATACACTATCATGAATAATAAAGAAATACATGAATTAGTCAAACTAATTAACGAAACTGATTTAGCAGAATTCAAAATGAGTAAGGGGGATTTCTCTGTTACCATTCGATCGAAAGATTATTTCAATGGTAAGGCGCAGCCAATGGCTCCTATTATGCCCGTTGCTTCTGCACCAGCTCCAGCTGCACCACAAGCCAATACTCCCGTGCAAGAAACGCCTGCTGCAGTAGTTTCAGAGGAAGTAAGTTCGGACACTGAAAATGCTAATCATGTTGTCTTTAAATCGCCTATGGTTGGAACCTTCTACAGAAAACCATCTCCAGACAAGGATGTATTTGTAAAAGTCGGTGATACGGTGAGTAAAGGTGATGTTCTTGCTATCATAGAAGCTATGAAACTGTTTAACGAAATTGAATCTGAAGTTTCAGGTACGATTGTTAAAATTCTGGTTGATGATCAAACGCCAGTTGAATATGATCAACCTTTATTCCTTATTGATCCCGCTTAAACCGAATTAGTACGCCTTTATCGTTTTCAGCCAACCGCTGAAATCATAGATGCATTAAATAACCAAGCTATGGAAATGTTTAAGAAAATTTTAATCGCTAATCGAGGAGAAATTGCCCTTCGTGTTATCCGTACTTGTCGCGAAATGGGAATCAAATCTGTTGCAGTGTATTCCAACGCAGATAAAGATAGCCTACACGTAAAATTTGCAGATGAAGCCGTGTGCATAGGTGGACCAAAAGGTACAGATTCTTACCTAAAGATTGCCAATATTATGGCTGCCGCTGAAATTACTAATGCAGATGCCATTCACCCGGGATATGGATTTTTGGCAGAAAATGCCACATTCGCGAAAATCTGTGAGGATACCGGTATAAAGTTTATTGGTCCGACATCTGAAATGATTAATAAAATGGGCGACAAGGTTACGGCGAAAGAAACAATGATCGCCGCTGGTGTGCCTTGCATTCCAGGTTCAGATGGTCTTTTATCAAGTGTAGCTAATGCCAAAAAAGTTGCTGAAAAAATAGGTTACCCAGTTATTCTTAAAGCCACTGCTGGTGGTGGAGGTAAAGGGATGCGCATTGTGCATAAAGAAGAAAACCTCGAAGCCGCATGGGATTCCGCTCGTCAAGAATCGGCTGCGGCTTTTGGTAATGACGGGATGTATATGGAAAAATTCCTTGAAGAGCCAAGACATATTGAAATACAAGTTGCCGGTGACCGCAGAGGAAATGCCTGTCATTTATCCGAACGGGATTGTTCTGTCCAACGCCGCCATCAAAAACTCATCGAAGAATGTCCATCACCGTTCGTAGACGAAAAGCTTAGAAAGAAAATGGGAGATGCCGCTATTAAAGCCGCAAAAGCCATTAAATATGAGGGTATGGGGACCATCGAGTTCCTAGTGGATAAACATCGGAACTTCTACTTCATGGAAATGAATACACGAATCCAAGTAGAACACCCAGTTACCGAAGAAGTGATGCAGTATGATCTAATTGCAGAACAAATTAAAATTGCTGCTGGGGAAAAAATTGTTGGAAACAGCTACCTACCCGACGGCACCTTCGCAATGGAATGTCGAATCAATGCAGAAAATGTACTTAAAAACTTCGCTCCTAACCCTGGTAAAATTACTGCGTTTCATACACCCAAAGGATTTGGTGTGCGTGTAGACACGCATGCATTTGCAGGATATACGGTACCACCATACTACGACTCGATGATTGCCAAGGTGATTTGCAAAGGCAAGAACAGAGAAGAGGTTATTGCAAGAATGGAACGCGCATTAGAAGAATTCATAGTGGAAGGGATAGAAACCACTATTCCCCTTCACTTAGCTTTATTAAAAAATGATGAATTCCGAACAGGTAGTTACGATACCGGCTTAATGGATCGTTTTGATTACGACACCATCAAGAAATAGGCGAAGATTCAAAATCTCTAGCATCCAAACTTAGTAATTTATTGGCTATAACCACACTGTAGATCAGATAGAGTGTAGGTACAAGAAAGCTTGTCCATGACTGCCCTATCCATCCAGCTTTATAAGCTAGAATGAAATAAAAACCGAAAAATATATTCTTGATTCCAAAAAAGCCAACGAGAATCACCGCTGTTTTTGACCATTTCAAAGCCTTAGCGATACGAATGAATAAGTCCAGTTGAAGGCTAATAAATACATACAGCACAACCATCGTTGCTATAATTATCGCTTCATTATTTATACCGAGAAAATACAGCGGAAGAGCAGCAAAACAAAGAAGAATCAACGAGAGGATGTACAGCAATCGATTGGGTGAATTCATGGCTTAATGAAATCTTTGAGCGTAAGGTACATACTGGCAATCACAAATAATAAAGTAAAAATTGCCGTAAACATTTTTTCTGTACCTAAATAGGAATCCAAGAGAAATCCGATACCCAAACCAAGGAGAATTGTGGCTATCATTTGAAAAGCCATTCCCGAATATTGAATGAATTTTCCCGGCTTAAACCGCTTCTTTTCGGACGGCTGTTTCATCGTGATTATTACCCACAGATTTTTTCATAATGACACCCATAGCAATATTTCCATTGAAAACTGCACCTTCCTCAACCACCAATCTACGCGTAGTAATATCTCCTTTAATTACCGCAGTTCTTTTGAGAATGAGCATTTCATTGACTTCCAACTTACCCTCTATACGACCTTCTATATTCGCATGCTGACAAATTACATCACCAGTAATTACGCCACTATTCCCAACGACAAGTTTACCTTGTGTATCCAATGACCCTTCTAATTTTCCGTCAATACGAATATTACCCTCAGAATTTACTTCACCTTTAATTATAGTTCCAGACTGAATGGTGTTGGCCGAAAAATTATCCTGGCTGGCCACACTTTTTTTGTCCTTGTTATCTCCAAACATAATCGATTAATTTATGGTATTAATAACCATGAAGTCCATGGGATCTATTGTCTTCCCATTTTGCCATAGCTCAAAATGTAAATGAGGACCGTTACTTAAATGGCCCGTATTTCCCATGAGAGCTACTGCTTCCCCACGTTCGACGAAGTTACCAACTTTTTTCAACAATGCCGCATTGTGCTTGTAAAAAGACAAGGTGTTGCCCTGATGCTGAATGCCAATCACATAGCCGGTTTCAGGATTCCAATCCGCCAAAAATACTACCCCTGATTCTGTTGCCCGGACAAACTCATTCTCCTCACCTGCAATATCTATCCCCCTATGACCGCTAAGCTCATCATATTCACTGATTACCGTACCCAAGGCGGGTGTTATAAATCGCAAAGGATAAGACTTAGCTATGCCATAGCCAGCCATTGCGGTATTATCTCCAGTATTTTTAACAGCAACTTCACTCGCCATTTCCTCCCTAAATCCTTGTTCAACAGGTGATACTTCGTCAATATCTACCGCACCATATTCCTCATTGATTAAAGAGTCTCCAAGAAAAAAAGTACTATCCAGCTCACCACTCAAAGCTTTCTGAAAAGCCATTAACCAAATATCTCGTTTATCTAATTGCCGCTGCATAGAATCTGTAATCATTTCCATTTCTATCAGTTGCGTTCTTACATCAACAGATCCAACTCCCGGCATATAATACTTAAGCGGGGTGAAGGCAATAACCGCTGTTACAGCACTAACCACAACAAAAAATAAAACACTACTAAGCACGTATAAATTCATACGTGATAGGCGCAAAGAGGCTTTTTGTTCAAAGGTATCTTCATTCAAAATGACAAGCCTATACTTGTACCTTAATTTAACGAAAAGCGACTTTTTATTCTTAATATTCTTATCTTTAGCCATAAATTATTAGCTGCAATTATAGCATTATTATGCTCTCCGGAATAATAAATTAGTTTAAATTCAGTTAAAACAAAGTTACTAAAGTTAAAAGAATTACCTTGAATTCTATAGCAAAGCACTTCCCCCTTTTTCTGGTTCTGATTTTCCTGAATTCTTGCGCCAAACAGAATGCGGGAATAGTAAAGCAAACCTATCATGACCTTACAAGTCATTATAATGGTTATTTCAATGCGAATGAGCAATTCAATAATCAATTAAAAACTTTACGTGACGGCAATAAAGATGATTATGAACAAATATTGCCACTTGAAAGCTATGGTCATTATGAAGATATTAACAGCCAGAATGAAAGCTTGAATACAACGATTGCCAAGGCTCGCCTCAGCATCCAAACACATCAGGAGAAAGAAGAAGGGAAAAACTACATTACGGGAGTAGACAATAGCATAAGTAATTGGAGTGACGATGCTTTTGTCCTCATCGGAAAAGCATACTATTTTCAAGGTGAATTAGATTCAGCCATCAATTGCTTTCGGTATGTGACTGCGAATTTTGAGGAAGGCGTAGATGCCCGTAGCAAAGACAAAATCAAGAAGCAGAAAAACAGCAAAAAGAAGAAGGCTAAAGCTAAAAAGCTAGAAGATAAGCTGATTGAAAAAGAACTTGCAGGCAAAGACATCCGTCCATCGAAGAAACTTATTGCGCACGAAAGTGCATACAGCGACGCTTTGGTTTGGTTGGCAAAGGCATACATAAGCAATGAACAATACATCGAAGCGGAAAATATTTTGACCTTTATTCGAGGAAGTCAAAATTTTCTTAAAGATTATGATAGAGAAGTTGACATGGTCAATACCTATTTGTATTTCGCACAGGGCAGTTTCAATACCGGAATAAACTATTTGGATAGTGCGATAGTAAACACAAAAAAACAAAAAAATAAAGCCCGTTTACAATTTATAGCAGGGCAGGTATATGAATCTTTAGGTCAAAAAACAATTGCCGCAGATTATTACAAGCAATCGATGAAAGGCAATGCTGACTTCGAAATGATATTCTACGCTAAATTGAAGCTCATCCAGATGAATCGACAATCACCAGGAGGAGAAAATGAGGCATTAAAGCTTATTGCTAAAATGTCCAAAGACAATAAGAATCGTGCTTATTACGATCAATTGTACTATGAAAAAGCTATGATTGCATTAAATAATGATGTAATCGAAGATGCCAAAAAATTCTTGTTAAAATCAGCGAAAGTCTCGCAATCTAATCAAAAGCAAAAGGGTATTTCATACGGAAAACTAGCTGACATCTACTACGAGGAAGAAGACTATCCCATGGCTCAGGCTTATTATGATAGTGCAGTTAGTCTACTTGACAACAGCTACATAGCCTATGATGTTATTCTAAATAGAAGTACAGTATTAACTGAGTTGATAGACTACCTCAAGATTATCACCATCAATGATAGTCTGCTTGTATTGGGTGAAATTCCTGCCAAAGAATTAGAGAGTATTCTCTACAAACAAGCCGTTGATATTATAGATGCCGAAATCAAGGAAGAAGAAAAAAATAAGCAGGCTCAGTTAATCGCATCAAGCAGTACCCAAACGTCTAAAACAAGTGGTAAGAATGCCTGGTATTTCTACAGCGAAGCAAGTAGAAATAGTGGATATAAAAAATTCAAGCAAACTTGGGGTGATATCTTGCTGGAAGATGACTGGAGGAGAAGTGAGAAGGGAAGCAATATGACAGCAGACGGCGGTGATTCATTCGAAACAGAAAGTGACGAGTATTTTGCGCGAATTGATGCTAAATATCAAGAAATGATCAATGCAATTCCTTCATCAGAAAAAGAAAAGAAGGAACTCCGGAAAGAAATTATTGAAGCGTATTACAACGGTGCGGTTATTTACAAAGTCGGCTTAGAAAACTTGCCGAAAAGTGCAGAAATGTTCGTAATGCTCAATATGCTACACCCAGATAACCGATATGAACCAGAAGCGCTCTACCAGTTATATGTTCTTTACACCGATATGAATCAAAGCGCTCAGGCAATGAAGGCAAAGCAAACTTTACTTGAAAAATACCCCGACAATAAATTTAGCCAGTTCTTCACTAACCCAAGTAGCGTAGAAACCAAAAATTTGGAAGATCAAGCAACAGATTTTTATGAAGAAGCATACGCTTTGTATCAGATAAAAGATTTCGACCAGGTCATCATTCAATGTGAAATAGCCAAGGAGAAATATAGTCAAACTATGATGATGGCTAAATTCGATTTACTCAAAGCAATGTGCATGGGTAGCAAACAACTTCGTGAATCATATATTTCTTCACTAGAATACGTGGTGAATAATCACGCTAATACCGCGGAACAAGAAAAGGCGGAAGAAATCTTATCTTATCTCAATGGAACAGATCAACCTGTACAAAGAGATGTTGACCAAGGAACAATAGATAAACTAAAAATTGACAAACAAATCCCGGTAAACAAGCAATCACTTGATGTTAAAGAACAGACCAACTCTTCCAGTGATGGTGGAGTAAAATTTAAATTGGGCAGCAAGGAAGTTCAGCTTGGTGGCAACAAGCAAGAAGAAGTAAAATCAACCAAAGACGAGTAGGTTTAACTCACAGAAGGAGTCTTATCATGGCTAAAACACAGAAAAAAATAAATTTTAAGAAGCCCATCATAGTCTTATGGGCTGTGTTTTTCATTGGGATTTTTAGTCTGATGTTATTCTTTTACGGCGTTTCAAAAGGTCTACTAGGGAAAATGCCAAGCTTTGCTGAAATCGAAAACCCTAACAGTGAGTTAGCAACAGAAATTTTTTCTGCCGACTCAGACATTCCTATTGGAAAATTTTTTAGTAAAAACCGTTCCAATGCACAAACACATGAGTTACCTCAAAATTTGATTGATGCATTGGTGGCAACCGAAGATGTTCGTTTCTATCAACACTCAGGCATCGATTTAAAGCGTTCCATTTCAGCTATAGTATTTTTGGGAAAGCGAGGTGGCGGAAGTACAATAACGCAGCAATTAGCAAAGAATCTCTTTCATGATATTCCGCAATCCAAACTTGGACGTATTGGTCAAAAGATTAAGGAATTGGTTATGTCCGTAATGTTGGAAAGAACATATACCAAAGAAGAAATTTTGACCATGTATCTTAACACGGTAGACTTTGTGCACAACTCCTATGGAATAAAATCAGCCGCGAAAACCTACTTCAACAAAGAGGTCGAAAATCTTAGCATTGAAGAAAGTGCGGTCCTCGTGGGAATGCTCAAAGCTCCGTCAAAATATAACCCCATATCCAATATGGAAAACAGTATGCAACGAAGGAATGTTGTACTCTATCAACTTCACAACTACGACTATATTTCCAAAGAGCTTAAAGACTCATTACAAGCGCTGCCTATTGTAACCGACTATAAAGCAACTAATCACATCAATGGACTAGCCCCACATTTTAGGGAACAGTTAAGATTATGGCTAAAAGAATGGGCAACTTCACATATTAATCCAAGCACGGGAGAACCCTATAATATTTATAAGGACGGCTTGAAAGTTTATACCACAATCGATAGTCGTATGCAGCAACACGCAGAGGATGCAGTTCATGAGCATTTAAGTGAGTGGCAAAATGAATTTTTCAAGCATTGGAAAAATCGAGATCCATGGGAATATTACGATAAATATGACAGAGAAGCATCGTATGCTAAGCAAAGTGAAGTTCTTGTAAACAAGGTAATGAAGATTTTTAAAAGTAATGATTCTTCATTATCAGATTCAGCTGCACATGCTTTAATAACAACACCAAGAGAAATGTCAATATGGAGTCATAATGGCATGATTGATACAGTGCTTAGCCCTCTGGATTCCGTTAAGTACTATAAGATGATTTTGCAAACTGGATTAATGGCCGTTGACCCGCAAACTGGCTATGTAAAAGCCTGGGTTGGTGGGGCAAATTTTGAATATAACCAATACGATCACGTAAACAAAAATACAAAGCGTCAAGTAGGATCGACCTTTAAACCACTTATTTACACCTTAGCCATTAAGGAAAAGGGATATTCCCCTTGTTTTAAAGTGCCAGATTTACCGATTTGTTTCGAAGCGAATGACGCGAGATGGCCGATCTTAAAACAGTATTGCCCAAAAAATTCCGATGGAGAATCGGATGGCATGATGGCAATAAAAGATGGATTAGCCGCTTCAAAAAATCAGGTTACCGCCTACTTAATGCATGAGTTGAGCGCTCAGGCTGTTGTTGAATTTGCCAAGAAGATGGGTATAGAGAGTGAGATACCACCCTACCCTTCAATTTGTTTAGGTGTTGCCGATATTTCTGTTTATGAAATGATTCGCGCCTATACCACATTTGCGAACAAAGGCACTAGCAATGAACCTATTTTCGTTTCTAGAATCGAAGACAGCCACGGCAATGTAATTGAAGAATTTTTCGCAGAAAGTACTGCAGCCTTGGATGAAGAAACCGCTTATGTGATTACGCAAATGATGCGCAATGTAGTTGATGGTCCTCCCGGCGAAGTTACTGGAGCAAGAGTTCGATTTAAATACAATATTCCAAAATCTTTGGAGATTGCTGGTAAAACAGGAACGACGCAAAATAACTCAGATGGATGGTTTATGGGATTTACTCCGGACTTACTAGCAGGAGTTTGGGTTGGTTGTGATGACAAGTTCATTCGATTCAGAAGCACATCTTTAGGACAAGGTGCAAGTACGGCCCTTCCCATTTGGGCAAAGTTTATCGACAAGGTATACAAGGATACAAGCCTCAACTATAATTTTGATTCTACCTTTGAGGCACCACTCGAAGAACTATCCGTTGAACTCGATTGTTCTAAGTTTACGCAGACTACCAGTAATGGTATAGATCCGGGTAAATATGAGTAAAAAAGATACCGAAAGAATTAAAGATCTTATCCATTCCTTACCAGAAAAACCTGGAGTGTATCGCCACTATGATGCGGACCAGCGATTACTTTATGTTGGGAAAGCCAAAAATCTAAAAAAACGGGTAAGTTCCTACTTTACTAAAACTCATGATAGTTTTCGTCTTCGACTAATGGTAAAACAAATTCGCGACATTCAATTCACCGTTGTGAAGGATGAACGGGAAGCGCTTTTGCTTGAAAAAAATCTCATTCGAAACGAAAGACCAAAATACAACATTCAATTTCGAGACGATAAAAGTTATCCTTCGATAGCCATAAAAAATGAAAAATTTCCAAGAGTTGTCTTTACCCGAAAAAAGATTAACGATGGATCAGAATATTTTGGGCCATACACTTCTATGTTCTATGCTAAAAAGGCATACGAAACCATTGTTAAACTCTTTCCACTTAGAACATGTTCGCTTGCCTTAAATCAGGAAAACATAAGAAAGAATAAGTTTAAAGTATGTTTAGAGTACCATATTGATAATTGTTTAGGCCCGTGCGAAGCACATCAGTCAGAAGACGATTATATGAAGAACATCGAACAGATCAGAAACATCCTACTTGGGAAATCTGATATGGCAGTGAACTACTTAAAAGAAAAACAAGCGGAATTTGAAGAAAAACTGGAATTTGAAAAAGCTTATGACTACCAACGAAGAATAGAAACTCTACTAAACTATGGCGAGAAAAACACTGTAGTAGATGTGAGCATCCAACATATCGATGCCTATAACATACTCTCCGTGCCGGAAAAAGCCTTTATTACCTATCTTAAAATACGTAATGGAGCCATTGTAAGCACCTATAATTTTGAGTTAAAATCTAAACTCGACGAATCTGATGAGGAATTACTTATGTTCGTCATCGAGCAACACCGCAATGATCGAGACGAAGAAGAAAACGCTAATGAAATAGTTATTCCATTTGCCATAGAACTTGAGGGTCCCAAACTTACAATCCCAAAAACTGGAGACAAGAAAAAGATCCTGGATTTAGCATTTAGAAATCTAGTATCCCAAAAACAGCATTACTTCGATATCAAGGAGAAACAAGCCAAAAAAGAAAGTAGTATTGAACGCGTTCTAAAACAAATACAAGAAGATTTGCGCTTGACTGAACTTCCTAGACATATTGAGTGCTTCGACAACTCTAATATTCAAGGTACAAATCCTGTAGCTTCCATGGTGGTGTTTCGAAACACTAAACCAGCAAAAAAAGATTACAGACACTATAATATAAAAACTGTTCAAGGACCTAATGATTTCGCAAGCATGGAGGAGGTAGTATTTCGTCGCTATAGCCGCTTGTTGAAAGAAGGTAAAGAGCTACCCAACCTAGTAATCGTAGATGGAGGCAAAGGTCAGTTAAGTTCTGCTTTAAAGAGTATTGACAAGCTTGGATTAAGAGGTAAACTACCGATTATTGGAATAGCTAAAAAACTAGAGGAAATATATTACCCTGGAGATTCCTTGCCCTTGTATATCAACAAAAAAAGTGAAAGTTTGAAAGTCATTCAACATTTGCGAAATGAAGCCCATCGATTTGCCATTAGCTTTCATCGCAATCAAAGAAGTAAAAATTTCATTCAATCCGAGTTAGATCAAATATCGGGCATCGGCAAGAAGACAAAAGAAATTTTATTGAATGAGTTTGGCTCGGTAAAAAAAATAAAGCGAGCTTCTTTGGAAGAACTCGCTTTATTTATTGGTCAGGCTAAAGCTGACAAAGTATTACGTTTTTTTACCTCTTAATATGACCACAAGTCATGCTCAAACTCAAATAACTTTTGCTTGATATTGTCTGACTCAAACAAAGCATCTAAGCCCGTTGCGTATTCTTGAATAACACGGTCATATACATTTGATTCTTTAGTAATATAGCTCGAGAAAAATCTAGCCTCCATAATATCTTCCCAACTTAAACGAATAGCATCATTACCCGTATTGTAGGCTTCATACTTCGCCAAAATTGGTCTTAAATCTGGATAGTAGACCCAATACATAGTTTCATCACCTAGGTAATTCCCATCAGAACTATAGGATTCAATAACTGGAGCTATACCAATAATCCGAACCTGAAAAGTTGACGTTTCCTCATCAAAGAACCAGTCTTCTTTTAATTTATATTTAATAACCTTTGCGGGATCAAATTCGTTCACTTGGATAACTTCTTCCTGTTGAAGTGTTATCGGGTTGATTCTTGAAATCGTATCTACACTGTTACCAATCATTTTAACTTTCTCCACACTCAGAACTTCTGTAAACTGATCAGCATTCAACACGGTCATATCATAAACAGTTAAGTCACCATTGGTAGCAGCTGTATGCAGAATGTCAATCAATGGCTGCTGAGGATAGGCAAAAATTAAGTTCATTTTTTCCCGAACATCAATAGTCCGCCAAATTCTCTTGGACCAAAAAACATCAGCCTCACGAATGTCATCATAAGGGATGATTCCTTTTTCAACCGTAACTACCTTTTCGTAGACACCGTCAATTACATCCTGAGCCTGGATTATTCCAGAGATACAAACTGCGGACACAAACAGTGATAATAACTTTTTCATAATTCTTGTTTTACAACTTGCGTAATAACGTTAATCTTTGATTTAATAGTATTGAAAGTTAGAAAATCTGGAAAGTCATACTTGGGATTTTTCTCGTTTTCCCATCAGGACCTTGAACCTTAATATTATCAAATACCATTAAATCATTCGGTTTTGCTCTATCAATAAGATTAGTAACTGCGCCACTAAACAACGGCCCACTATTACCTCTAGCCGGTAAGAGCTCACCACCTGATGTTAAATAAAAATCATAGCTGATTACATTAAACCTTGCTTCGAAATCGAAATCCTTTAATAATGGAACAATACCACCTTTCGCCTTAATTGTACCTTTTTGGCCTTTACCATTAGTAGTCAATATCTCGTCACCACCCAAGGTAGGGATTGGATCGGGAATTAACTTCACACGAAAGTTAGCTGACTGCGACTTGGCAGGCTCACCTGAAGGTGTAGTACCTCCCACCGTAATCGTAGCTTCTCCCACTGAACTTACTTTAGCAGTCCAATTGTTACCGCTTCCCGAAATACTTCCTTGCGAGATAGAAACACGCTCTGTGCCCGGCTTAGCATCTCCCAAGGTAATGGACAGCGGATTATCTACTCCGATGTATAATACATTCATTTTTGTAGGAGAAACAGAGAAACCACCTGGAGCAGCTCCTTCGTAAGAAATTTCGAAGGGATACCAGTCAAACCCACCTTTCGGATTTTGAATTTTGATAGCACCCTTTTTCTCATTTTGTCCCACTGCCGTTCCAGCTGAATACTTACCATTCTCAACAATCACAGGTTCACCTGTAAAAGGCGTTTCGTCGTCACTGTTAAAAGGGATATAGTCGCCCAACGAATCTTTCTCGAATTTCGACATATCTAAATTACCCACATAAGTTTCAGCCACAATACCTGAACTTGATGCAGTTAGGAAGATGTTCGCTTCATATTGAGCTCCACCTGGAAGATATGACTTTGGCGCTTGCACTGTAGCTCTTAACTTATCGAATTTAAAATCCAATGCACCAATCGTTTTAAGAATAGCCTCATTAACAGTAGCCTCAGCACTTAATGCATCATTCTCCAACTTCGTCAAAATGGTCATTGTACCAGCAGACGGAACATGGAAGAAATTTTTGTAATACCACTTTCCTTCGATACCTTGAGTACCCTCTACATCTTCAGCTGTCAATGTTAAACTATTGATCAAAGCCGTACGTTGAGTAGCCAAAAGGTCGAGCGTCGTATCATTGATAATATCCGTTAACCTTGCCTTAACTTCCTTAATCTTGTTTTGAAGAGCTTCTCCCTTAAACTCCGGGGCATCTGGCATAGCTAACAAACGAGAAGGAGAATCGATGTCGTCCATCTTTTCCAAGCCCCCCTCTTCATTTCGACCAGAAAGACCATACAAATCTTCCTTGATTTCATTGATTAGACCGACCAACTCACCTGTTAAGCCTGAAACATCTTGCGTCATCGCATACAACGCAGGACCATCTGGAGAATCTGCCATTTTTCCTTGAAATGCTTCATCAACAAAAGTTATTTTATCTCTTAAAACATCGTTTGAATTTTCGATACCCGTCTCAACTAATTTGAAAGCTTCAAGTACTTCAGCGGATACGTTCATTGCCAGAAGTGCAGTTAATACGAGATACATCATATTAATCATCTTCTGTCTTGGGGTTAATTTACCACCTGCCATTATAATCTATTTTTAATCGGTTTAGGAATTTGATTACTTAAATAAACTGCCTCTTAGCTTTTCATTGCTGAAAGCATATTTCCGTATACAGTATTTAACGATGATAAATTTGATGATAACTCTGTCATTTCCGCTTGAACTGCCGAAGTTGATTCTGAAATTGCTTTCATTGTATCTAGCGTACTAGCTAATCCATCTGCTGATGATAAAGCCGCCGTGTAAGCATCCTTAACTTCACCTAACGCGTTCGCTGCAGCTCTTGCGTTGGTGGTATAATCTTGCGTTGCAGACATGGCATCTCCCATATCATTTAAGCTAGCCACATTCGTGCTTAACTTACCTAAGTTTTCTCCAATGCGAGAAAGCATTTCCTGCTCAATATTAGCTTGGGCTAACATATCATCTAAACTCTTTGTAATCGATTTCGAGCCTAACTCATCATCCGCCAATTCAGGATATACTCGCTCCCATTTGTATTCATCATGATGCTCAAATTGAGGTTCAAAAGCAGAAATAATAAAAATCAACACCTCCGTACTCATACCTACAATTAGCATTAAACTTGCGAATGGCCAGTGCATCAACTTAAACAACGCACCCGCAATAACAACTGCCGCACCTATCGAATATGCGTAGTTAAGATATGTTTTACCTGACTTACTTAAAAAGAATGATTGTGATTTTGCCATTTTAGTTTTTTTTAGTTTTTAATAATAGTCTTTAGGGTTAATCTTCGATTAACTTATTAAATAAATAGTATATAAAATTCAAATTTAATATGAAGCATCTCTATAATCTCTACCTAAGTAAGTAGAAACACATCTAAATCCGATGTAGCTTTTCGCTTCAAAAGAATACTCCCAGTGACGTGTACCTGTTTGAATATAATATCCTATATCTTTCCACGAACCACCTCTCAACACCTTACGCTTCATGGTATTTGGCTCACTGTCATTCGCATCGTATCGAATATCAGGGTTAAGATCATGAATAAAATTGTAAGAGTTTTCATAAAATGCTGAAGACGTCCATTCAGCCACATTTCCAGCCATGTTATACAAACCGTAATCATTCGGCCAGTATGCATCAGCACGCACGGTGTACAAACCGCCATCCTCCGGGTAGTTTCCTCTTCCTGGCTTAAAGTTAGCCAACAAACAACCCTGACTGTTTCTGATGTATGGACCACCCCACGGATAAGGAGATTGTTTTTTACCTCCTCTCGCAGCATATTCCCACTCATGTTCTACTGGGATACGGAAATCATCTAATACCGACAAACCTTGTTGTTTTTTGAAGCCATTGTAGAATCCAGTTCTCCACGCTGAAAAAGCGTTCGCTTGATCCCATGTAATACCAACAACTGGATAATCATCAAAAGCAGGATGGTTGTAATAGTTTCTTGCGAATGGTTCGTTGTAAGAATAAGAAAAATCACGAATCCAAACTAAGGTATCTGGATAAATCTCAACTTCTTCTTGCATAGCCAAATCTTCTCTTTCAATATTAGGCTCTTTAGCCGCTGTTTGCCAATCAACCCAAACATATTCGTAAATCAACTTCGTAGTATTAAGACCTCCACCCAATGGATCATCTTTCGGATAAACCATACTCGCTAAAAGTTCTTTAGTCTCAGTATCCTCCCAATCGATGTCGATACTCCAGTCAATTCGCTCTAAGCCAGATTCTTCATCTACAATGATGTTACCCAACAACTTGTGAGCTACTGAATCGCGCACCCAGTGCTCGAACTGACGATATTCATTATTTGTTATCTCCGTATCATCCATAAAGAAGCCTGCTATTGAAATCGACTTACTTTGAGCCAACAAGGCATGATTTACATCTTGGTCTGATGGTCCAATATGTAAAAAACCTGTAGGCACGTACACCATACCATAAGGCATTTCTGGCTGCCAATTGGGCCTATCTAACTCTCCAAGAAGTTGGCCATTGTAACTTCCCCCACATCCTGATAAAATCAAAACTCCAAAAGAAAGAATTGTTAGGGCTAAAGATTGAAACTTCATCATACTTTGTCTTTTAATAGCAATTTTAAAGCGTGTAAATATAATACTCTTTGATAAAAAGCAAAACAATCACCGCGCTAAAGTAATATTTTTTTATAAATATCTTGGGTTAAAAATTTTATTACTTTTTACGGTTTGTTTAAAACTTTTTGGTAAATCAAACCTCAAACTAAGCTCATGAGAACCTGAATTCGAATTATTCAAAAAAGAAACATTGTAATCATAGCTATACACCAATCGAATCTTTTCTTTCACTCGGAATCCAAACAAACCAATTATAGCGTCGTTATTCAAGCCACTATAACCTCTAAAACCCGCACCAACAATCAACTTACGCCAATCAATTTCTAGGTTCATCTGTGCTTGCCATTCCTTGAAGTCTGTTTTACTAAAGAACGTTGGTTTAACTTTCACGTTATTCGCCTCTATAACGTAAGACGAATATAAATTTATTGTACGCGATAAAATTATTAATGTTCCATTCGCCGTATTGGAGAGCTCAATTTGTGGAGAACTTACATGCTGCATTGAAACACCCACTTCAAATTTTTTATAACCATATAGCAATCCTGCACTAATGGTAGGGGCCAAACCAGATGAAGATTCTTGAGGAAGGACTTGATCATTGTGGACGACTACCCCAGACGAATAGCTTCCATCAGGAGCAGTTAGCTCAGCGCCATTTATACTTAGCTGAACTATCCCCAGCTGAAATCCAGCAGACAATCGATGTTTACCCTGCATAAAATGATAAGCGCCGCCCAAATCTATATGCGTAAATCGTTGGACACCAATGAAATCATTAAGCAATCTAAAACCCAGTCCAAATTTGGAACTAAGAAAGGGCGAACTAAAAGAAACAAATTGAGTGCCAATGGCTCGGGTACCCAAACCAACATACTGACTTCTGTGCGCAGCAGTGGCATTTAAGTTGCTTTGATATCCAATATGCCCGGGATTCAAGAAAGAACCATAAGCATTGGCTTGGGTAAATTGGACCCATTGCTGAGCAAATGCTTGCGAATTGACAAAAAGAAATAAAGCGAATAAAGTTAAGCGCATCAACTTGACTTGTTTGTAGTAAAGTTAACGCAGATAAATGGGAATTATGATAATCCTTCTAAATATCTTTCCAAAGCGGCAGACATCGATCTTGCCTCTGGCATAGGCGCACAGAGATTCAATGTTAAACCCAACTCCTGAATACGCTGACAAGTTGTTGGCCCAAAGCCCGCAATATGGGTCTCCCCTTGCTTGAAGTTTGGAAAATTTTCAAACAAGGACTCTACACCTAGAGGACTGAAGAAAACAATCATATTATACTTGGCAATATCCATTTCCGAAAGCTTTGCACTAACGGTACGATACATCACACATTCCTTATAATCAAAACCCTCGTCAGTTAAAAAAGTAGCCAACTTATCATTACGCACATCCGGACAGGGAACTAAAAAAGTACCAGCAGCGGCTTTATACTTTAACAAAAGATTCTGAAAATCGTCAAAAGTTCCATTGGCATAAAAAACCTTACGCTTTCTATATTGTATGTATTTCTGCAAATACAAAGCAATAGCTTCAGACATGCAAAAATATTTAGTTTCTTGGGAGACTGTTGCCCGCATCTCTTCCATCATCTGAAAATAGAAATCCATCGAATTTCTGCTCGTAAAAGTAACTGCAGAGTAATTATTTAAATCAACGCGCTGCTTTCGAAACTCTTTATTACTGACACGTTCAACCTCAATAAAAGGCTGAAATTCTAGTTCAAATCCAAATTTTTTAGCTAGGGAAAAGTACGGGGACCTCGCCATCGGCTCAGGCTGCGAAATTAGGACGTTAGTAATTTTTGCCATAGAAATGTTTTCTTTTTCCTGCCTTTACCCTCTTTACTTGAGCATGGTTAAAAAAATAACCACACAAGCAGCATAAACGGTAAAAATTTGAAGGTGCAAAGATAAGCAAAAAAATGAAATGATATGATATCTACTTTTTCACCCCAAAGAACTTGTAGAACCCGAAGCTCCTTAATTACAATAGATGCACCTAAAAAGAAAACCAATACCGAAGCCGTGTACCCTGAAATTTCTCGTGAAGCAAAGAGAATAAAAAATAAGCCAATCCACACTAGAATTGACCATAAGGGGGCATAAGATAAACCAATATATTTTACTGCATCAATGGCCTTCCGATTCCCTGCAAACAAATAATAAAGATTCGCCGAAAGATAATCCCATGTAAAATAAAGGGAACCAACTAAACATATCCGCCATAAGCTTACATCGTAGGTCCAAAAAGTTTGCATAACAAAAGACAGCAGCACACTAAACACCAGAATAAATAATACAGCATACAGTAGTAAATAAATCAAATTACCCGACTTATCCGAACGGTTGTATTGAATTTGGTTTTGGACACGAAAAAAAGAACGCCAGCTCGAAAACACAATTTCCTTTGAACTAACAAAAACCAAAGCAAACACTAGACTCAAAACGATTGCAAAATAAAAATAGAAATCCTGCACCCCTCCTTCTAGCTGATAAGCAGCTACTCGATCAATTCCAGGTAATCCTTTACCTGTAAAAAACCAAACGTTTGCATGGATACCTACTGAACCAACTGCACTATCAGTTTCCAAAAAAGCTGTATCGACTTGTGCTTGAGCGAAAAGTCCAAAGAACAAAAAACCAAATATACTAAGCCAATGCCTCATTAAAACAAACTGACAAATCCAAAATGTATTTTTCCATTTCTAACTTGAATTTTATTATCCAAATTCCTTCCTAAGGCATAGCTCAAACTAAAAATACCTCCTCTCGTTTCAAGAGCAACACCGACACCAAAACCAACAGGAATATCTATATTGCCCGAGCCCTTCTGTTCGTCTTCCACAATTCCCACATCCGTAAATAAGTTGAAATAAGAATTTTGCGACAACAGCAACCTAAACTCTGTGGTAAAGATAGAATAGAATGGAGTATAAATTGCCTCTTCATCGAACCCTCTTAACATCCGATAACCTCCAATTCGATACTTCTCATTTTCCAATATATTTTTTGCGACATAAAACTTGGATTGATTTCGTAGCAACAATGTACTCTTTTTACGAATCGGAATAAACTGGGAAACATTCAAAGCTAAAGAGTAGTTGAGCCTCTTTAATGGTAATGAATCATATTGGAACTGCAGTGGATTTCCATCAAAAGCAATCAAGGTAGCTATGCTCTGATTCACCCTTATTCGATTCAAGCCCACTCCACCGCTGAGATGCAATTGAAAGCCCCTTCTTGGATTTAAAACGTAATCGAGTTGTTGCAGTTCGAGCGCAATACCGTAGATGTTGTTTCTTATATCCAAAGTTGTAGGTAAAACGCCACTATTTTTAATAGAAAGGGTATCGACATTCAAAATATTTGAACTCTGATTGTCATAGAAAAATTTTAATCGGTTAAATCCCCCAAACTGGTAAAGGATACCAACTTCCGTGTTCACATCGATGAACAAACTATCATTTTTATACAGATTGAATGAACCGTAAACTCCAATAGGCGAGTTTAAAAAATAAGGATAAGTAAAGGCGATATCCAAATTTTGTGTTCTGGGCTTAAGCTGACGAAACTCAGCATAAATCTCCTCTCCTACACCAAAAGAATTAAGAAGCTGAAGTTTACCTTCTCCTGTAATTGTCAACTTTTTGTCACCCAACTCACTATTCGGCAACACGCCAAGAATCAAATTAAACTGATTGCTTCGTTGCTTCTCCAAAAAAACATGAAGCGTAGCTTCACCCGGAGTGAAATATATTTCAGGAGTTTGTGCGCTTCGGAAATAAGGAAGTTGTTTTAACTTCTGCTCAATTGCATCGAATTTACCTTGGCTAAACAAATCGCCCGACTCTATACCTAAATATCGTTGCAAAAACTTAGACTTTGTCTTCGTGTTTCCATGCACTACCAAACTATCCACGGTAATCAAGTCATTAGGTTCAACGAATAAGTGCATACTTCCCTTGCCATCCTGCAAAGCCAATGAATCCACCCAAACTTGCGCATACGGGAATCCGTTATTTTCGTAGTAATTCAGTATACTAGCTTGAATATACTCGAGTCGACTTAAATCGACACCCGGCTGTAGCTTATGCAAACCCAACTTTTTCCATACGACATCCTCTATATTGCCATTCTCTATAGATTCAATTGAATATTTTTGGCCAACAAATAGTGTTGCAACACACTTTGTCATAGCGCTATCACAGCCCAATTTATCCACTGAGGCTGTTAGATAACCATCTTTTTTAAGCTGGTGAATTAAATCTTCTAGTGATGCATTCAACTGAAGTACACTCTTGAAGCTCTCTGCTAAGTGATACTTTTTATCCAAGGCTTGGCTATCAGCATATAAAACTTCTAGTTCAACCGATGTTTGAGCAAACAAAAGATTTGCCCAAAGGCACAGGGCCACGATATATAACAATTTCTGTCTCAAGTATGAATAAAACCCTTTACTTTACAATTTATTTTCAAAAGTACGCAATAGAATTGATGGCAGGCATATACCTTCATATCCCTTTTTGTAAACAAGCCTGCAATTATTGCAATTTTTACTTTAGTACATCACTTCACTTTAAAGAAGCTTTTGTTGAACGCATACTCGAAGAGATTCCAGCACGCAAAAATTATTTGAGCAATCAAACGATTGAAAGCATCTATTTTGGGGGAGGAACGCCATCTATTTTGGAGGCCCATACCATAGAAGAAATTCTCAATGTCATAAATAAGCATTATATACTTGACTCAGTGCCAGAAATCACCCTCGAAGCTAACCCCGATGACCTGAGCAAAGTAAAACTGAAGGATTTAAGGAAAAGTGGGATCAATAGGTTGAGTATTGGCACTCAATCATTTCAAGATAGGGATTTGCAGTTCATGCGCAGAGCGCATAATGCTCAAGAAGCCCTTAACTCGATACAGTCAGCTCAGGATATTGGATTAGACAATATCTCGATTGATTTAATCTATGGAACGCCAACGCTTTCCAAACAAGCATGGGAAGACAATTTAAACACGGCTGCCGATCTACAAGTGCAACATCTCTCTTGCTATGCGCTAACTGTAGAAGAAGGAACGGCATTATTCCATCAAATCAGAAAAGGACAAGTGGCTAAAGTAAATGACAAACTAGCCGCTGAAAATTTCAAAATGCTCCGTTCATGGGCAAAGGATCTAAACTGGGACCACTATGAAATATCTAATCTGTGTAAAAACGAGAAAATTTCCAAGCACAATACATCCTACTGGAAAGGAGAATGGTATCTTGGTTTAGGCCCTGGTGCGCATTCCTTTAATGGAAAAAGTCGCCAATGGAACAAGCCTAACTTGAAGGGATATATCGACAAGAAGGCAAATCAAATCGAAATTGAGCATCTAAGTTTACAAGACCAATACAACGAGTATATTATGACTGGATTGAGAACAAAGTGGGGAATAAGCACCGAACAGATTGAAAACGTGTTTCCGAATTTTTACCCTACATTTGAAAGTAAGCTTAAAGACCTAGATACAGAAATGTTCAATCAGGAAGAATCTATTATCACACTTAGCGAAGAAGGATTGTTTTACGCAGACGGAATTGCTGCCCATTTCTTTGAAATTAATGAAGAAACTAAACGATGAAAGCAAGCATAGAAATAGCAGGAAAAGAATACGAAATTAATTTAAATGAAGGCCGGTCAATTTCAACCCCATTTTATGGAAAAAACCACTTGCCAAGGGCCTTTTATTCTCCTCAACTAGATATCGAACCCGTTAGAATGGACAATTGGGTAGGCAGCACCACTGAAGGAGGAATCTTAAATTTTAAAAATATTTTTATCAATCCTCATGGCAATGGAACCCATACAGAATGCCTTGGACACATAGCAGTTGAACCTTATCTGATTAAAGACTGTCTGACAAACACCCATCAACTAGGTCAATTAATCACTATTGATCCGGAAAAGTTGAAGGATGACTATTTTATTTCACTTGAACAAGTGCAAGCAATCCATTTCGCCGAATCTGTAAACTGCCTAATGATTCGAACTTTGCCAAACCAACCGGAAGACAAAATTAAAGACTGGAGTGGCACTAATCCATGCTACATCCGCTATGAAGCGATGGAATTCTTAGTAAAAAAAGGTATTGAACATTTCATGATTGATACACCCTCCGTGGATCGGGAAGAAGATGAAGGTAAATTATTAGCGCACAAAGCATTTTGGAACTACCCCAGTGACTTGCCAAGGCTTGATGCCACCATTACGGAAATGATTTATGCTCCAGACGATATTC
This sequence comes from Verrucomicrobiota bacterium, assembly GCA_017853115.1. Classification (GTDB taxonomy): domain Bacteria; phylum Bacteroidota; class Bacteroidia; order Chitinophagales; family UBA8649; genus JAFMKE01. The sequence continues at coordinate 12,980 of JAFMKE010000003.1, read as the reverse complement.
AAGATGGCCTGTATATCGTAAATATTCAAACCTTACCCTTGGCTATGGATGCGAGTCCAAGCAACATTCTGTTATACAAAGTTAAAGACTAAGATTTACCGATATCATTTTCTAACTTTCGTTCTAAATCGATTTACATGGACAGTTTTCTTCTTGGTATGAAGTTGGCCACGATGTTTCTACTTCGCTACTTTTTGTTTGCAGGTATTGCATTTAGCTTCTTTTACATCGTTTTTCAGAAGACTTTTCAGAAACATAAAATCCAACAGAAGCAGGCCAAAGGGATTGATTTTCGGAGAGAAATCTTCTATTCAGTAGTCACCAATTTGATATTTGTAGCCATCGCCTTGTTTGTAGAGTTTGGGCCATTGGCGAAATACTCTCAAATGTATCAAGACATCGATGATTTCCCCTTATGGTATTTGCCTGTTAGTGTGATACTAGCCCTCATTATACATGACACCTATTTTTATTGGATGCACCGTTTCCTGCACATTGAGCCTTTCTATAGCCGCATGCACAAGACACACCATCTATCCACTAACCCATCGCCTTTCGCCTCATTCGCCTTCCATGCAGGAGAATCGGTTTTGGAGGCCCTAATCATTTTAATCCTGATTTTTATCATGCCTATTCACCTCTACGCGATACTTGCATTTACCACAAGCAGTTTGTTAATCAATGTGTACGGGCATCTTGGTTATGAAATCATGCCAAAATGGTTTCGACAAACCAAACTATTTGAAGTTTTAAACACCTCGGTGCATCACAATATGCACCACCAGTATTTCAAGGGAAACTATGGCTTATACTTTAGATTCTGGGACCGACTGATGGGCACTGAAAATCCTACATATGTTAAGCACTACGAAGAGGTACTTGCTAATCGCGATCAAGACTAATAAGCAAGCAAATCGTGGAATACCTCGTCTAATCTTTCCGGAGGTAAGAATTGATTCTCTAAAGCTTTAGCGAAAGGTACCGGAGTATCCAAGCTTCCTACTCTGCGAACAGGTGCATCGAGAAACTCAAAACAATTTTCACCAATCCAAGCGGCCACATCTGAGGCTATGCTGCCTGTTAAGCAATCCTCATTAAGCACAATTACCTTTCCCGTGCGTTTAACACTTAGACGAATAGCTTCAAAATCCATGGGAACCAGAGAACGTAAATCAAGTATGTCTATACTATAATTACTGTTCTTCTCCGCGAGTTGTTCTGCCCAGATTACACCATATCCATAGGTAATAATACTAATATCGTGACCACTTCGGACAGTTTTCGCCTTGCCAATCTGTTCGGTGTAATAATCTTCTGGAACTTCGCCTTCAACGCTTCGATAAAGTGCCTTGTGTTCAAACACCATAACGGGATTAGGGTCTTCTATAGCAGCAGCCAATAGGCCCTTCGCATCATACGCATTGCTCGGATAAACGATTTTTAATCCAGGCGTATGATAAAACCACGCCTCATTACTCTGTGAATGATAGGGTCCAGCACCAACTCCTGCTCCCGTCGGCATGCGTAAAGTAACATCAGCTGCTTGTCCCCACCGGTAATGGGATTTAGCTAAGTTATTGATTATCGGATTAAATCCTGAAGTAACAAAATCAGCGAACTGCAACTCTACGACAGCCTTCATCCCTTTTATACTTAAGCCCAGAGCTGCGCTCAATATACCCGATTCACATATTGGGGTATTTCGCACACGTTCTCGCCCAAACTCATTAACAAATCCTTCTGTAATTTTAAATACACCTCCGTACTCAGCAATATCTTGCCCCATGATTACTAGGTTTTCGAAACGCTGCATACTTTGTCTTAAACCATCAGAATAAGCATCTACCATCCGCTTAATGCTGCTTTTATCATTTACTGGCGTAATTAACGCGGGTGAAAAAGCTTTGTAGACATCTGCGAGTTCTTCTGCAACATTCGGAATAACATCTTGCGCATTAAATGCTTCTTCAAGTCCCTCCTCAATCTCTGAGGTCATTGCTGTTTTGAAGTTATCAATGTCTTCGGTTGAAAGATGCCCTTTATCAAGCAAATAAGATTCAAAGTTTAGTAAAGGATCTTTCTTCCCCCACTCTTCAAACAACTCATCAGGCACGTACTTTGTGCCAGAAGCCTCCTCGTGACCCCGCATTCTAAAGGTTTCGCATTCTATCAATACGGGATGTGGATTTTCACGAATGGATTCAGCATGTTTTCGAATCGTTTCATACACTTCCACAATATTGTTTCCGTCTATGGTTAAAGCTTGTATTCCATAACCCACTCCACGATCAGAGAGCCGTTCACAGCGATATTGCTCCTGAGTAGGGGTAGATAAGCCATACCCATTATTTTCAATTACAAAAATGATGGGCAAATCCCATACTGCAGCAATATTTAAGGCTTCGTGAAAATCGCCCTCACTTGTTGCCCCTTCACCAGTAAACGCAACCGTTACTTTTTTTTCAGCTTTTAATTTAGATGCTAATGCGATGCCATCACCTACATTCAACTGAGGGCCCAAATGTGAAATCATTCCTACAATATGATAATCGTTTGTACCAAAATGGAAGCTTCGATCACGCCCTTTCGTAAAACCATTTTTCTTTCCTTGCCACTGTTGAAACAACTTAGAAAATGGGATTTTTCGCGTCGTAAAAACACCCAGATTTCTGTGCATTGGCAGGATATACTCATCGGCTTCCAAGGCTGAGGTAACTCCAACAGCAATACCTTCTTGACCGATACCACTAAACCATTTGGAGATCTTACCTTGACGCAATAATTTGAGCATCTTCTCCTCAATCATGCGAGAAAAAAGCATATCCCGGTACAAAGCGATTTGCCTTTCCTTTGATATATTTTTGGTATTGTATTTCAACTTTCTCGGTTTTACACAAAAGTAAATAAACTTTAGATAGTCGTGCATAGAAAAGATAGACTGAAATCATACGCGTAGTGATTAATTAGATTGATGCCTTATCTTTGCTGCATGTCTCACGAAACCTACATGAGAAGGTGTTTGCAATTAGCTAAAATTGGTCTCCCCACTGCAGCGCCCAACCCCAGTGTAGGTGCCATTCTTGTTAGTAATAATCAGATTATAGGCGAAGGATATACCTCCCCATACGGAGGAGCCCACGGCGAAGTGAATTGCATTGAAGATTGTAAGCGAAGAATGGGTAAAATCCCATCAGATGCTGTTTTGTATGTTAGTTTAGAACCCTGCAGTCATTTTGGTAAAACTCCGCCCTGCAGTAATTTGATTATCGAAGAAAAAATTCAAACGGTGGTTGTAGCATGTACCGACATCAATCCGCTAGTAGCAGGAAAAGGAATACAAAAATTGCGAGATGCTGGAATTCGAGTAATCGAAAATGTCTTGGAAGATGAGGCTAGAGAGCTAAACAAAAGTTTCTTTCAATCACATAAAACCAAGCGTCCGTTCATCACACTGAAATGGGCACAAACTGCAAAAGGATATTTTGCTCCTGCAGCCGAAAAACAATTTTGGATTACCAATCAAAAAAGTAAGCTATTCGTTCACATGCTGAGACGAAACCACATGGCCATTCTTGTTGGCAGTAGAACTGCCCGAATTGACAATCCAAAACTCACTACACGCCTCATACAAGGTAAAAATCCCTTGCGCATCGTGTTGCAGGGAGATGAGCCAATGGATACTACAATTGAATTACTTACAGACAACGAAGAGACATTGGTTTTCGGATCAGAAGCGACCAACTTAGAGTTTCCAAAAGAATGGATTCAGCTTACCAAGAACCAAGCTCCACTTTCTCAAATACTAAATACCTTGTACGAACGAAATATCCAATCTTTGTTGGTTGAAGGAGGAGCGTATACACTGCAGCAATTTATTGATGCAGATTTATGGGATGAAGCCTATGTTCTAATCGGCAATAAGGAGCTGAAGGAAGGCAAATTGGCTCCGCGGTTAGAGTCAAAAATGGTAAAGTCCTTTACCATTTTTGGAGATAAGGTGCATCACTTTAAAAATGTAAAAAATGATTTGGTTACTGCTTAGCATACTCAGCTCAACAGCTATTATGCTCATTTTTAAATCCTTCAAGCAATTTAAAGTGAGTACTTTTCATGCCATAGTCATTAATTACTTTACTGCCATGGCGCTTGGTATTCCCTTTGTCAATGACTGGGAAGTTGTGGCTACAAGCTACACCGATTGGTATGCTTATGCGCTTATTTTAGGAGCATTATTCATCAGTTTGTTCTTTTTAATTGGAAAAACTACCCAAGAACTTGGTATCAGCGTGGCCACTGTTTCCATGAAGTTGGGATATGTGTTACCAATTTTTCTTGCTTTCACCCTTTACAAAGAGCCTATCACGAATATTAAGTTATTCGCCATAATACTCACGATTATTGCAGTGGTATTAAGTTCATTAAAAGATAAAAAAGAAGAACACCAATTTGAAGGAAAAAAATGGCTTTTCTTACTTCCCTTAATCATCTTCGTGGGAAGTGGTATCTGTGATGCCATCGTTCAGTTTACGGAGAAGTCATTCTTCCAGCGCAGTGGTTTCGAAGCATTTTTAATTATTCTATTTTTTACAGCCGCATCCCTCGGAACCATGGCTGCAATATTCCATGATGTTCGAAAGAAGAAGAATCATTTCACACTGAAAAATATTCTTGCGGGAATAATACTGGGCATTCCCAACTATTTCTCCATATATTTCTTGTTTAAAGCCTTGAATTTCTACTCAAACAACTCCGCTGCCGTATTTCCTCTTAACAACGTGGGGATAGTAGTAGCCTCCACACTTATTGCCGTTGTTGCCTTTGAAGAAAAACTAAGCGTAAAAAATGTTATTGGTTTTATTCTAGCTATTCTTTCAATAATTCTAATGTCGATTGAGCACCTATTTTAGCATTGAAACAGCAAGTAAAGGATATTTTGAGGACAAGGCATCCAAGTTTCATGCCTATGCTTTCCCATGCTATAATGAAAATTCATTTAAAACCCAATTAGCCGAAGTTCAAGCATTACATCCAAAAGCGAGTCACCATTGCTATGCTTATCGCATTGGGACAGATAAAAATAACTTTCGTGCGAATGATGATGGTGAACCAAGCGGATCGGCGGGAAAACCCATTCTAGGTCAAATCGATTCATTCGAATTAAGTAATGTCTTCATCGTGGTAGTTAGATATTATGGCGGGGTGAATCTCGGAGTAAGCGGATTAATCAATGCCTATAAAAAAGCTGCGCAAGATGCCTTAACCGAAGCCCACATTGTAGAGAAAGAAATACAAAGCTTTTGGATGGTTTCATGCGCCTACACTCAGGTAAATGATTTGTTCAATTACCTGAAACGCCGCGGTTTGGATCAGTGGAGTGAAGATTATTCAGCACATTGTAAAATTTCATTCCAGTTGCCGCGCTCTTCAACGGAAGAAGTATCTTTATGGCTAAGGACGAACGAAATGAAATTTGAAATCGTTAAGGAACTATAATGAGTGGTGATTTTCAACATATCAAGTCATTTTTCTTGATGATTGTGCTATGCACTTTGGGCGAATTAAGCATTGCTCAAGATATGGGGCCGTATATCCTTCCTTTCAAAAACAAGCCGCAAGATGTAAGTAATTCTGTGCGCGTAGAATCCGTGCAAGACTTTGTCGATGATTTTTTCAAAGACTATCAAAATCTTGAACTCGCCTTATTATACGAAAAACAAAGTCTTGGTGGTGTCAATTATACTTTTCAATGCCGCTATGGCACTTATCCAATAGAACAAGTTTTAGTCAAGATTTTACTTGATTTTAATAATCATCCTCGTTTGTTGCAAACTACCCTACCGCTGCTAGAAGAATGGAATACTATTCATTTCAACTCGAATGAATCTGATGAAAATCTCTGCTACATTCTTCTTGACGACACAATGAAGTTGGTTCGAAAAGAACTAGGTATTCAAGAGGAAAAAGATTATTACGCCCATCGATTTTGGATAAATGACGAAGTTTATTTCGAAAATATCCTTAAATACCACAACGACACAACAGCGTATGCAAAAGTTTTTCAGCCCGATCCCTTGACAAGCGCGAATGTATTGTATGGCGGAACTTATCAAGATGCCTTGCGCTTCGACACAACTGCCTTAGTGATTCAAAACCTGAATAATACTGGAAATACTACGATTACAGCTAATGGAATCAACTTTAGCTATGACGGTTTAACCTTCAACGTACCAACAGAAAGTTATATAAATAATTTCTCTGCACCAATTATACAACAAGTGTTTGAAAATATATTTTTGGATGGCAATGGAAACATTTTAGGTTTCAATACAGCCATTACAGAAGACCTTAGTAACTATACTACTGAGATAATTATTGAAGATTATAATTACCCAAGCCTTGCACAAGAGCAAGTATGGGGTGAGTTACCCGTAGATTTTTCAGGCGGTAGCTTCAATCTCGTCAATGCTGATTTTATAATTAGTGAATTCAGCCTGCCCTTCACCAATCCGGCGAATAGTGCCACGGACAGCTTTGATTTCACACGAAATTTGACAGAATTTGAAGATGTTAATGCCTTCTACCACCTCAATAATTTCAAACGCTACTGGGAAAGCTTAGGTTTTACCAATTTAGCATCGGAAGTCATTTTGGTAGATGCTCATGGTAACAATGGGGCAGACAATTCATTCTTTACCCCAACGAGCCCTCCTCGATTGGTTTTTGGCGAAGGAGGTGTAGATGATGCGGAAGATGCAGACGTGATTATACACGAATATGGTCATGCAATAAGTGCCTTTGCTTCGCCAGAAACCAATAGCGGTGACGAGCGAAGAGCTTTGGACGAAGGATTTGGGGACTACCTAGCCACCACTTACTCTAGGCAGTATGATAATTTTGAGGCGAACAAAGTCTTTTCGTGGGACGGTCACAATGAATTCTGGGCAGGAAGAATCAGTAATTCAAACAAAACAAAACTAGACCTCTCCTCGAATCAGAATATTTACTTTAACGGAGAGATTTGGTCGGCGGTTCTCAACGACTTGTACTTAGATTTAGGAGCAACGGTTGCAGATCAATTGGCCATTGAAGTCATGTATTATAATATGCCCAATTCGAGTCTTACGCAAGCCGCCTTTAATCTATTCCTAGCTGATACCCTTTTGTTTAATGGCGTTCATACTTGTAGCATATTTAACATATTGCTGGAGCGAAAATTTGTTGAAGGGACTTGCAATGATTTTTACAGTGGCGTTCGAGAATATAAGGACTCTAATAAGCCTAAGCTGTTTAACACCTATGGATTTAGTTATCTGAACGAGGGATTAGTTCTCGAATTGAAAGAGTTTTCGGGAGAAAAGGTAGTAGTTTCCTTATATGACTTGAAAGGACAATTGCTCTCTGAGAGCAAGATTGAGGAGCAAGTTTCCATCCTAAATTATGGGGATTTAGCACCTGGAATCTATTTCTTACACATTCGAACTGCAGGGCAAAATTATCCGTTTAAACTGGTGAAAAACTAATATAAATGTTGAGTAAAGTAGAACAAGATTATATTGATGAATTCGATTTGTTTGATGATCCCATGGACAAATACGAGCATATTATTAGTATTGGCAAGGAACTTCCTCCACTCGACGAGAAATATAAAATTGATGACTTGCTAGTCAAAGGATGTCAGAGTAAAGTTTGGCTTTATCCATATGAAGAAAATGGTAAAATATTCTTCAAAGCCGATAGTAACACGGTCATAACGAAAGGAATTATCGCCATGTTGGTCAATGTCCTATCCGATTTAAGTCCTCAGGAGGTGATCGAACACCCTCTTGGGTTTATTGAAGCGATCAAATTGCACGAGCACCTGAGTTCACAGCGAAGTAATGGACTAACTTCAATGATTAAGCAGATGAAAGCCTTTGCAGAACTATATAACAAAAACTAAAATGAAAAAAATCTATTATCTCAAAACCTGCAGCACGTGCCAACGAATCTTAAAAGAAATTGAAGCAGAGAAAAACGGCTTTGAATTACAGAATATCAAAGAGGATAGGATAACACCAGAACAACTCGATGAAATGAAAGCGCTGGCTGGTTCGTACGAAGCACTGTTCAGCAGGACAGCGATGAAATTCCGTGCGCTCAATCTCAAAGAGAAAAACTTGGGTGAATCAGATTATCGCCAATACATATTGGATGAATATACCTTCTTAAAAAGACCGGTATGTCTTGTTAATGGCAAAATATTTATCGGGAATTCTAAAAAGATTATCGAAAGCCTAAAAGAGCAGCTCTAGCTTGTCAGAAATTACTCCATCGGAGCTTTTCTTTACTTATTTTTTAACCTTCCGAACATTTTAAATAGAAATCGATCCAACCAAGTTGGTTCGAAATCTGCGGCACTATAGTGACCGATTTCAATCAGAAAATTCATTGCACGAGGGTAATCATCTTCATCCACAAATATTCTCACACCGTTCATGCTACCTGCCGAGAATTCGCGTAAGGCATTGATTCGCTCATCCCTAAGAAAAGTCTCTATGCCCACATGCTCTAACTTGTTGCGGACCATAGACATCTCAATTTCGTTGGCAAACGTCGCTATTTGAACCAGGTTTCTCATCGTAAGGCTTGCGAATATACAAGAATCTTCTTTATAGTGTACCTCTACTGGCCTGTTCTCTTTCTATTGCTTCAAACAAGGCTTTAAAGTTGCCTTTTCCAAAGGACTGCGCGCCTTCTCGCTGAATAATTTCAAAGAATAATGTTGGTCTGTCCTGAACAGGTTTCGTAAATATCTGAAGTAAGTATCCTTCATCATCCCGGTCAACCAAAATATTCAAATCTTTTAGTATCTCGAGATCCTCCTTAATCTCTCCTACTCGGTCAATCAAATCATCATAGTAAGTGGCTGGCACTTCTAAGAAATCCACCCCTCTCTTTCTCAACTCGCCAACGGTAAAAATAATATCCTTTGTAGCCACCGCGATATGCTGCACACCAGCACCTTGATAAAAGTCTATGTATTCCTCAATCTGAGATTTTTTTCTTCCTTTCGCTGGTTCATTTATTGGGAACTTAACATACCCATTTCCATTACTTACCACCTTACTCATCAAAGCAGTATACTCCGTTGAAATATCCTTATCGTCGAAAGTCAACAATAATCCAAAACCCATCACCTCCTCATAAAACTTCACCCAATGGTTCATTTTACCTAACTCTACATTCCCTACACAGTGGTCGATATATTGCAAACCTATCGGCTTAACCTCCATGGTTGAGGACTTGGCTATGAACCCTGGCATAAACGCACCAGTATAATTTTTACGCTCAACAAACTTGTGGACAGTATCACCATAGGTCTGGATAGCTGAAACCACCACTTCACCAAACTCATCTTTCATTACTGTTGGTTCCAGAACACTTATAGCTCCGCGCGAAGTAGTTTCCTTCCAGCTTTGTGTTGCATCATCAACCCATAAAGCTAAATATTTTACTCCATCTCCGTGCTTAGCCAAATGGGCATTAATGGGACTTTCTGGCGTTAAGGCGGAGGTAAGCACAATACGCAACTTTTCCTGTTGTAAAACATAAGAAGTTTGTTCTTTATTACCCGTTTCTAAACCTGAATAAGCCACTAAATTAAACCCGAAAGCAGACTGATAATAAAAAGCAGACTGCTTGGCGTTGCCACAATATATCTCGACATGATCAGTACCTAAGAGGGGTAAAAAATCTGGCGCATCTACTAATTTATCTTGATTTTTAGAAACAGTTCTTTCCATAGTTTTGTTGATTTCAGTAATCCCCCAAAGTTACGAAAAATTTCAGGATTTCAACTCAAATGACTTTGCTTGGTGTAACAGTAACCAGGCAGATTTAAACTGAAATGTGTAATGAAAGTGAACACGCTCAAAGTACTTGGAAAATTAGTGGTTTAGACATTTCGTCTATATCACCTCAAACAAAAACTTTATTTTTAGGCCATGAATAAAAAGGAAAAAGTTGAATTCATTATCAGAACCCTTGAAGCTTCATACCCTGAAGTGCCAGTTCCCCTCAATCATAAAGACAACTACACCTTACTTGTTGCTGTTCTATTGTCTGCCCAATGTACCGATGAACGGGTTAATCAAATCACTCCCCACTTATTTGCATTAGCAGATAATCCATATGATATGCTTAAGTTAAGTGTTGAAGAAATTAAAGCAATTATTCGGCCTTGTGGCTTGAGCCCAATGAAATCGAAAGGCATATACGGGCTTTCTAAAATTCTGGTGGAAGAGCATGAAGGAAAAGTACCCCAATCATTTGAAGCGCTTGAAAAACTACCGGGTGTTGGGCACAAAACAGCTTCAGTAGTAATGAGTCAGGGATTCGGTGTTCCAGCCTTTCCGGTTGACACGCATATTCATCGATTAATGTATCGATGGACGCTAAGTTCAGGAAAAAATGTAGTTCAAACCGAGAAAGATGCCAAACGCTTGTTTCCTGAGAAACTTTGGAACAAGCTCCACCTTCAAATTATTTTCTTTGGTCGTGAATACTGCCCTGCACGTGGACATAAACCCCACATCTGCCCTATTTGCAAGGAGATAGGCAGAAAGAATATGTTCTGAACACATTTGTTTTGTTCTTCCTAGGAAGAAATAGTCTCTTTGTGATAAAACGAAGCCAAGAAAAGCGCATTGAAGAAGGCAAAGGAAACCATTCCCATCTGCGTTTGCCAGAGTGACTCAGTCATCATGTAGATACCGACAACCAGGATGTATACAAAATAGAGTTTATTCCTCTCTTGGATGGATTTATACAAGGAATAAACAAAAAACAAGCAGAGAATTAAAAAGCCAAATACGCCGGTTTCTAGGAAAGATTCCAAAAATTGATTTTGTGCATTGTACGCTTGTTCTAGGCCTTGAACAAAGTCTATATTCTCAAAAGCCAAACGCAAGGTTTCTACTGAATTTCCAACACCAACGCCAGTTAGCAAGTTTTGCGCTATAATTTGCTTGGTTTCCATCCAGACCACCAACCTCGAATCAAAAGCCAATTGGATATATTCAAGGGTAAAGAGTCCTAATCGCAATCCAATTAACAAGGCAAGCGATCCAATAACTCCGATTATCAACCAGGCCGTTTTGTTATTTCTTACCATGTTGTAAATAGCGCTGCTTAAGGAAAGTGCCAAGATAAATATCCCAACCTTCGAACTACACAGAAATACCATAAGAATGAAGAATACGAGCATTAACCAATACGATATTCGCCATTCCTCTCGCTTTAGAAATTTGTAATTGTTTCCCAAAAATAATATTGCAAGGTTGTAGTATAAAGAATGCGTAACTGGGTTTGCCTTTACATTGCTCAATAATTCATTGTAGGTAAATCCATTCCAGCCTTTATCTGGAAACTCCACAAAGGATTCCATCAAAATATAGATTCCAAACCCCAGGCAGCCCGCAATAAAAGCCGTAAGCAATATCCTTGGTCTAATCTGAACTATCTTTTCAAATTGGAATAAACTAAGCCAATACACCAAAAGTAATAAATAGATTGTCCATTTGTTCCACCTTCCTTCAGCTTGGATAAAGAATAGGTGTATCAAGGTATAAAGAAGGAAAACTAGAATAAGCCAAGTATACGGATGCTTAAGAAAGGCAGCAACTTCACCTTTCATCTTAGTTATAAAATCTCCTTTAAAGATTAATAGGTTACGTATGCTCAAAGCTATAAAGGAGAAAATTAGAATTATGGTTGGAATACTGGTGGAAACCCGGTGAAACGGAATCGAAATAACCAGTAAGAACATGCTAATAGCAAAAGTGTATTCAATGAATACCGGATTACCGAGAGCTTGAGAAACATTTTGCAAGCTATTGAATACCGTTTTCTTATTTACTTTTCGTCGGTAACGACTAAAAACCAGAAAATCAATTGCCATAAGAAAAGCAACACAAATAGAAAAAGTAATAAATATTACGGCTATACTGCCAAGATCCTGGGCGGCCAATGCGGCCAATACAAGCAAGATGGACAAACCAAAAAGTAATAAAGAAGCTTCGGCGTGACTAAAGCCGATGCGCAAAAGCAAATGATGAACGTGGTTTCTATCCGCTTTGAATGGTGACTTAGCTAGATAATATGGTCGAAGGAAAAACAATCGCAGGGTATCAGCGATGGGTATGGCCATTGCTGCTATGGCAATACCTACTTCTGCATTACACTTTGTAAGAACCACGCTGTCAAATCCCGTAAAGGTCTTGATAAATGTAAACGCAAAAATAGTAGCTAGTAAGCCGATTATCATGGATCCATTATCACCCAAGAAAATCAGGGTTTGAAATACATTATAACGAAGAAATACAAGTAAGGCTGCGATAACACTCAAGGCTAGAATAAAATAAGAAAATAAGCCTGCACTAAACAGCCACAAACTCAAAAAACCTATAGCAACTATGCCAAGCATAGCGGCCAAGCCGTTAATTCCATCCACCAAATTATAAGCGTTAATGACAAAAACAATAGCGACCATACACAACACTTGGCCTAAAAGATAAGGGATGCCATACAAACTCATATATTCAGCAAAATGAACTTCTCCTAAGAATACACAAAGCGCAGCAACCAAAAACTGACCAGCGAACTTTTTACTGGCATTCATAGGGTACTTGTCGTCAATTACTCCTAATAAAAACACGCCAGATACACTGAGGAAAACACCTAAATTTTTAAAAGAAAAATTAGGCAAAAGCAAGGCAAAAAAGAAGGTCAGAGCAAAGGCCGAATAAACAAGCCAACCACCTATAGGTGGAATATTATCCCGATGTCTCTTTCTGCTCGTCCCTTCATCCACATAATTGATGCGCTTGGCATAACTAATTAAGAATGGAAAAGAGAAATAGCCTACAATCAGAATGAAAAATGGCAATAAAAGCAACCAGTAATTCAAGCCTTCAGTTTTGCGTAAAGTTAAGGATTATTGA